>NZ_JBOCCY010000006.1:0-286665 GCF_050586445.1 Bacillus coreaensis | reverse complement strand
TGCTTGTTTTCGGGCTCTGATCTGTCTAAATCCACCCTTCATTCGGACTCTGGTTACGCTTTCTGCTCTGGCTCCTGTCCGAATGGACCCTTGATTCGGACTCAATGCTTGTTTTCGGGCTCTGATCTGTCTGAATCCACCTTCATTCGGACTCTGGTTGCGCTTTCTGCTCTGCCTCCTGTCTGAATGAACACTTGATTCAGACTCAATGATTAGTTTCGAGCGCAATCCTGTCCCAATCCTCCTCTCACCCAGACAAGACCACCGTTTCCATAACCTCTTCTGCCGAAATCAGCCACACAAATAAGGACTCGGATAAATATCCGAGTCCACTCTTCCCCAAAAAGCACCAAACTAATTAGCCCGCTTATTCAATTCCGTACGATAAGTTGCTTCCGCGTTCTTGCTGATGGATTTTCTCAAATTAAAGTAGACGTATACAGCCATTCCTGCCAGTACATAAAACGATCCGTAAAAGTATAGTTGACTAAATGAAAGTCCAGATGCTAATAGTCCAACGATATAGGATCCAAAACCAATTCCCATATCAAACACAGATAAAAAGGTGGCTGTTGCCATGGCTCTTCGTTTCGGTGGTGCAGACTGTATCGCAATGGTTTGGAAAGTTGGAAACAAAGTACCCCAACCAAGGCCGATAAAAGCAGCTGCAAGCAAAAAGATAAAACCTGATGATGCTTGACTCAGAATGAACAAACCAATGGAGAAAAGAACAATCCCAGGAAACACAATGATATTTGCTCCGAATTGATCAAACCATCTTCCAGTAAAGGGACGCGACACTAAGAGGACAACAGCATAAACAACGAAGAAAAAGCTTGCGACGTGTCCTAAATGGATTTCATTTGCATACACAGAGATGAATGAAATGATCGACGAATAGATAATTGCAAAGAATGCACCTGTTATGGCAATCGGTAATGCGGTTTTCTCAAAGAGTGAACCTGTTGTAAACTTCGTCGGTTCCTTTGAAGCTTCTCTATGCTCCTTCGTTTTTGATATAGAGAAACCTGCAACAAGTCCACCGATTGAAGCAACGAGAGCAATCATAAGCATCACATGAATGCCACCACTTTGCATGGAAGTTAACCCGAGGTAAGGTCCAATGACCATTGCTAGTGATGCGGATAAGATAAAGTATCCCATTCCTTCTCCTCTTCTTTTTTCAGGGATAATATCCGCTACGATCGAGCCAGCAGCTGTGGTTGCCATCCCAAAGCTAATTCCATGAATCAGCCTTACCGTTAGCAGTTGTGGAACACTATTTGCAAAGAAATAGAATAAGGTGGTAGCAAGAAATAATACTAATGAAGTGATCAATATGATTCTACCGCCATATTTTTCAATTAATTTACCTGAAAAAGGGCGTATAATGATGGCTGCTAGAAGAAAAGCGGTGGTAAGTAAACCAGCTGAGGATTTAGATGCCCCTAAGTCGTTCACGACGTAAACTGGTAATGTGACTAAGAGAAAATAGAAGCTCATAAATAAAAAGAAATTGCTGGCTGAAACCGCAATAAAGTTTCTGGTCCACAATTTTATTTTTGTTGTATCATCCAAGGTGTTCACACTCCCTATAATTTTTTTAACCATGTGGTCACAAGGACTCGCAATTCCTTTTGATCAGGTTCTGAAAGGCCACTAATGATTTGATTATTCACATTCATCACGGCTTGTTCCCAAACTGGATAGCTTGTGATGGCCTTTTCGGTGAGACCGATATATTTTTTTCGTCGATCTTCCCCCTCCGTCTGTTCAATAAGCCCTAATTTTTGAAGCTTCTGTATGGTTCTTGTCATTGGTGGAGCTTCAACCGCTAAATACTGGCATAGTTCTTTTTGCGTCATAGATCCTTTTTCCTTAAGCACAAATAAAACTGACCACTGAGAGCTATAAATTTCATACGGTTCTAATGCCGCATTTACTCTTTTGGTCAGGTTCCTTGAAAGCTGGTGGATACTGTGAAATAGCTCATGTTTCTCCTGCATCTAATTACCTCTCCTTACCTATCATAATACTACTATATCACAAAATAGTTACCTAGGTAACTATTCTATATTAAAAAGGGCACTCCGTGTAGAGGAAGTGCCTGTTAGATCGTTACTTATTATAATTTATTTGCAAATTCTCCAAGCTTCTTTGAAAGCTTTTCAATCTCCTCGACCAAGGAAGAAATTTCATGAATGGACTCCGCTTGTTCGTCACCAACAGCGGCTATTTTTTCAATCGATTGTCCCATATCGTTCGTCGCTTTTTGAATTTGTGAAGTGATTTCACTCACCTTTTGTGTGGAAGATACGGTTTCTCTCGAGAATTTCCGAATCTCGTTTGCCACTACTTCGAATCCTTTCCCATGCTGTCCTGCTCTAGCCGCTTCAATGGCTGCATTCAAACCGAGTAAGTTCGTCTGATCAGCAACTTTCTTGATCATTGACAAAACGACATCCGTTTCTTTCACATTCTCTCCCGCTTGACTCGACTGTTCGAGAAGTTCCTTTGATAGTCGGACTAAGGATTCAGAGCCTGTTGCCACTGAATTAATTTGTTCCGTAGCTTGCGACAAGGAATTTGAAATTTTCTCAGCAATGGCTCTTAGTTCACTCTGTTTTCTAATTTGAACAGCTATTCCTCCAATGACCTTATTTTTCTCATCATGAAGTGGAAGAGCCGTACCTGTAAATTCAAATCCATAGAAATCTTTTGGTACTTCTGCTTGCAACCTTTTATTTTGACGAATCGCAACAGAAAGGGGTTCTTCGCGATTAATTTTTTGCCCAACTTTAATCTTTAAATCAATATTATCACCCGGAAAATAGGCAATAAATTCTTCTAGGTTACAGACGGCAATCGATAAATCAGCAGGAATGGCTTCTTTAAATACCGGGATGAATTCAACCAATTGTTGTAATGAGTTTATTTTATTCAAAACGTGTTCTCCTGTTCGTTTTCTTCTACCTTATTAGTGATATAATTACCTTAATAATGGAAATTCATCATTACTAGAATAAATCTAGTTACTTTTTTTACAAGTGGTTAGTTATATAAGGTTTATTTTAAAAAGGGGGACAAAAGATGACTCCAATTATTCAAGTAGACGGAATTCAAAAACAATTCGATGCTCGGCCTGTATTACATGATGTATCTTTCACCGTTAATAAAGGCGATATTGTCGGGTTGCTAGGACCTAATGGCAGTGGAAAAACGACGATCATTCGATTATTAAATGGTGTTATTGAAGCCACAGCGGGAAAGATACTCGTCAACAATTGGGATCCCCATACACAAGGTCATGAAATTCGAAAAATCAGCGGGATACTTACAGATGGAGCAGGTCTTTATCACGAGATGAGTGGTGTTGATAATCTTAGGTTCTTCGGGAAACTTTACGGAGTAAATGATGAGATAAAGATTCAACAATTACTCGAGGATTTTCAACTGGCCGACCATCAGCACAAAAAAGTGGGTACCTATAGCACAGGTATGAAACGCAGATTAGGAATCATCAAAGCCATCTTACATAACCCGACCATCTTGTTCTTAGATGAACCGACCAATGGATTGGACCCAGAAGGTATTCAAATGGTCCTTCAAAATATCCATACACTTAACAAAAAATATGGAACCACCATCTTCCTTTGCTCTCATATTCTGCACCAGATTGAAAGCGTTTGTACACAATATTTATTTTTAGATCATGGTACCATTATTGAATCTGGTACCAAATCAGGACTAGAAGCAAAATATATCAAAGAAATCTCTGTAAAAATTGAGACAAACGCGGTTGTTAATGAACTAAATCCTCTATATAAAGTGGTCAAACAGGACGGCTCTTTTATCACTTTTATCTTGCAAACAAAAGACCAATTGCCAAGATTATTAGAGGAAATATTGAAGAAGCAATTCTGGATTCACCATGTAGAGATTCAAAATAGAGATTTAGAGAGTTTGTATTTTCAGATTAGAGGTGTGAAAAATGAAGATAAATAGGCAACTAGTCTGGACTATAGCTTTGAAAGATATTAAGGGTATAACAAGTAATAAACAAGTACTCATCGGTCTAATCATCCTGCCCTTGATTTTTGCTATCATTTTTCCCGCTGCACTTATTTTACTTATTCATTTTGTTCCTCTCACCTCTTCTGATATAGAGACAATGACAAACACTATTTTATCTGGTCTGCCTAACGGAGAAATGAAAGACACGATTAACGCGTTACCAACGTTTAACCATCAAATCATTTATGTGGTTGTAAACTATTTGTTAGGTTCTATGTTTCTTCTTATTCCCGTCATCAATTCGATGATGATTGCTCTTAATAGCTTTGTTGGGGAAAAGGAGAGAGGCACCTTAGAAAGCCTGTTATTTGCACCAATCACCGTAAAGGAATTGTTTATTGGAAAGGTACTTTCGGCTTTTGTTCCAACCATGGTTTTAACAATCGGCAGCTTTGTCATTTTTGGTGTTATTACGACTGCCATAACCTATCGAATCTTTGATGGTTTTATTTTTCCAAATATCAATTGGATTTTGCTTGTATTTTGGTTATCTCCAATCATTACTTTATTTACGATTTTAATAGTAGTATTAGTGTCAGCCCGGTCAAAAAGTTTTCAGGAAGCTCAGCAAATCGGTGGACTGGTCATCCTTCCGATCGTTGGTTTATTCGTAGGTCAAGCGACAGGGATGTTAATAATTAGTCCCATCATCCTTCTTTGTGTCGGCCTTTTCTTATTAATCATTAACATTCTGCTGCTCTTCTTAATATCTAAATATAATAATCGAAACACCTTATTTGAAAGCCAAGTATAATTAATACAAAAACCTCTTTTTGTGGATTTCCCCCATTAAGAGGTTTTTGCTCTTATTCAATTACTCCCGTTTCAGTAATTAACACTTTACTCGATACTTCGAAAGTAGTATTCGGATAGACTTCATTCCACTTTTCCGGATCAAACTTTCTTGTTTGAGTTTTTGCTAAAACACCGATTCCAATGGGGTCGATGCCATCATCTCGGAAACGATTCAGTAACTCTTCTGTTCTTTTATTTATTTGCTCTTCCAATGACTTTCCGGCTAAATCAATTACTTTAGGATCAAGGGCTTTACCTGAGTATTCTCTTATATGCGCTTCTAATTTGACACGTAACTTTACCTTTGGCTGGGTTAATGGATCCTCGATTTGATACTTCCTTTTCATCGTTATATTGTATGTAGTGACATAATCCTTCCCTACTTTAAAAGTATAGGCACCATTCCTGAAATTCTCCATAAGAGCCTTAAAAAAGAACATATCTTTGTCATTCAGATAATCTACTGCTTTATCTCCTTTGAATAAGGCAATTCCAATAATCTTCACTTTATTTCCTGTTAATTTCACATAGGGAAGAAAAGAATCTTTTACTTTTGAATAATACGAGTACATAAATAAATGAAGATTCGACCGAGGCAACTCTCGATGCCTCATATTATGTTCAAACAAAGTATTTAAATAAGCTCCTGTTCCAAGGTTTCCAAGATTCTTTTCCAATATTTCATCCGCATTGCCATCAACAACAGCCAGATACAATCGAGAACCAATACCAGCATCACGTTCAAATGTATCCGTTATTTCATATACCCCTCTTTCCGCTAGCTCTTTTCCAAATAGAACAACTTCGATACCACCATTTTCTAATGGATCCGCTGATTTCATTTGTGATTGTCGATTAATTTCTTTGCTTACTTTAGCTACACTCATAAAAGATTCATTCGAAATACTTTTATCTGCTTTATAAACTGGGATAACGATTGTTCCTTTGACTTCTCCATCTTCTCTAGCATCATATCCAACTGCACTCATAATATTGATATCATCAATGATTTTTTGTTCCACACAGCCTGTTAATAGTAATAAGGACATCAGTAAGATAACGATCTTCATCATGCGGATTTCCGCCCTTTCATACGATGAAAAATAGTACTAAAAAGAAATAGAAAAGGAATATAACCAAAAATTAAATAAAAACCTATTTCAGCAGTAAAGTTACTTAACATGTCTATTTGTTCACGGGTTTTTAATAAACAACAACCTGCAAAAACAAGTAATAATAATAAAACTAATAATACCCGTTGTTTCTTTTTAAAGACTCGTTTTGCCCCCCGGCTTGCAGACCACATTGCTAAACAAAGATTCGGCAAAATCATAAATAACCAAGAAGAAATCGCCACGTATTCAATTCGCTCGACAAATGGAAGCTGAACAATTTTTAACATGGTAAGGGTTGCCCATATATTCCGGGTTAATTGCTCTTCTGAAAAGTACGCGATACTTACGATCATCACCGCAAGATACACAAAGATCGTCGATGCTGAACCTAAATGAGCCCATTTTTGTGATTTCTTCGGATCTTTAAAAAATGGATAATAAAATAACAATGTCTCAAACCCTAACACACTTAATGTAATTTGCTTGGTTGATTTTAAAATTTCTAACACGGAGTGATCAAAAATAGGCAGCAGATTTTCAAAAAATGCATACTTTAAGGGATAGAACAAGGAAAATAACAAATAGGAAGGGAGGACAACTCCTAAAACGGCCATCCCAGTAACGGTACGGAGACCTCCATTGACAATATAAAAAACAATAATCAATATCACAATTGAGAATAGGCTAATTCTAATTCCAGGAAAC
The DNA here is from genome assembly GCF_050586445.1 of Bacillus coreaensis. Classification (NCBI taxonomy): domain Bacteria; kingdom Bacillati; phylum Bacillota; class Bacilli; order Caryophanales; family Bacillaceae; genus Bacillus; species Bacillus coreaensis. Next base: position 279,976 of record NZ_JBOCCY010000006.1, on the reverse strand, counting down.
ATCCAGACCTGCACTACTTCTATATAGGACCTTAAAACAGTGATTGCTAATAAACAAAAATAAACAACTAACAAAATGGAAAAGGCCGCTCCTATCCATTTGCCAAACAGTACCCGATGCACATCAGTAATATCTCCGTCTTGTTTATTAAGAATTTGATAAATCATCCATATGATGACATGAACTCCTATTCCTCCTAAAATAATAGACATCCACGCATCATTTCCGACTGCCTTTGTGAGCACTCGCTGAAAACCTAAAATTCCAACTCCTATTTGAATCGCTTGGACCAGGTAAAAAGAAAAAAATGGTGATACTTTTAATCGGTCTGGGATGGTAGTCACAAAGGAACAACTCCTTCTAACGAGCTATTCATCAATATCTCGATGAACTTTTTCATCTTTTGGTGAGAAGCGTTTTTTCTGTTCAGGATGATTGTGAACAGGTCTTCGACTTAGCTTGGAAAATGGCAGTCGAATAATCGTATCCTTTAAATCTCTAACCCTTGTAGGATAAAATGGCTCTAGATATGGTCTCCCTAATGAGGTTAACTGCAATAAATGTCCTGCCAGAAACGAAAAGCAGAGAACAATTCCTATTAAGCCCCATGCATGTGCAAAAAATAAAAATGGAAACCGGATCAAACGGATCGTGTTACCGAATTGATACGTCGGCGTGGTAAATGAAGCCAGAGCTGCCAAGGCAACCATGATTAACAAGACATTACTTGTTAGGCCAGCTTCAACTGACGCAGTCCCGATAACGATCCCGCCTACGATACCAATGGTTTGACCTACCTTTGTCGGAAGTCTAGCTCCGGCCTCTCTTAGTAATTCAATGGTCAGCTCAAGAAACAGAGCTTCTAAGATCGGTGGCAAGGGAATTGCTCTTCTTGACGTAATTAAGGTTGCCAATAAATCCTTCGGTATTAATTCATAATGATACGTCAAAGTCGCTACATAAATAGGTGTGATTAAAATAGAAAAGGCAATGGATGCAATTCTGACAATCCGAATGAAGGAAGCAGCATACCAATTTAATAAATAGTCCTCAAATGTAGAGATGGACTCATTAAACGTAGTAGGACCGATCAATGCATGTGGTGATCGATCGACTAATATGGCTAACTTACCCTCAGCCAATGCCGTCGCCACCCGGTCTGGCCTTTCGGTATCAAGAATTTGCGGAAAAGGAGATCGCTGATTGTCCGCAATAATTTGTGAAATATAAGCCGTATCACCAATCGCATCAAAATCGATTTCATTCAGTCGCTGCTTGAGCGTATTTACGTTTTCTTCATCTGCAATATCTTCTATATATAAGTAGGCCACTCCGGTATTTGATAAATCACCGATTGTAATTTTTTCCACTCTTAGGCTATCAATCGGCAATCTTTTTCGAATAAGGTAAATATTTGTATCTAATGATTCAACAAAAGATTCTTTCGGACCCACTACACTAAATTCAACTTCAGGTGGAGAAATGGACCGCTTTTCATCCTTCTTTGCTGGAATTAAAACTCCATGATGATCTGAATCTGTGAAGTAAATATACACATACCCAGAAGGCATCTTTTCAGTTAGATCCTTCGGGCTTGTAACATCAATAATTTCCTCAATCGGAATTTTTGACTTGAGTTCTCCCAAGTCACTGATTTCTAGCAAATTCGGTAGGATATATTGATGGATTATTTCCGCATCCACGATACTTGAAAAATAGGAAATAACATACGGAACGTTGCCATGCTCCTTTTTATAAAACACAAAATCAGTTGATTTCCTTAGAGAATCAAACGCTTCCCTTATGGTCGTAATTTCTCGTTTTTTCTCAGATTTTTTGTTACTCCCTTTTTTCATCAAATTTCTCACCGAACTTTCACAAGTAAAAATTATGCTAGGATTATTATCCTTTAAGAGGAAAAAATTATACTTTATCTACATAAAAAAGACGCAGAGAACTCCTTCTCTACGTCTGACTCTTTATTGTAAAACCCCTGATCGCGCTAGAAAATTCCAGTTTTCACCTTGATCAGTGGTTTGGTAAATGTCATTGTTAAAGCTAACAAATGTGATTTCATGCTCGTTTTTTGGATTGAATGCGGCGAACATGACAGCGTCTTCCTTCATCTCCGGCAGGTTAATTTCCTCTTCTTCATCATCAGTTAAACTTCTTAGTACCAATGAAGGCTGACCATCATATTCACCGTAGAGGAGACGATCACCTGTAAAATAAACGCTTGTTCCCTGTGTTCCTGTTGTAAGTAACTCAAAGCTTTCTCCCTGATCTTTAGACAAGTAAATTCCATCCTCACCCGCGGCTGCCAAAATATTTTTATCCATTGGATGTACAGCCAATCCGATGAGCTCACCTTTTAAACCATTCGCGGAGACTACTTTCCAATTGGCACCGTCGTCTTCACTCACATAAAATCCATCTGCCTTCATAATGGAGTTTTTATGTGGGCTCATCGCAAAAATCTGATGATTGTTATATCCAACGGCCATAAGATGAAAATCCACTTCGGCTTCAAAGCCAAGACCTTGTAAGGTTTGACCATAGTCCACACTTTTCATTATGCCAATCGGATTGGGAAGCTTAGAATCTGTTCCTGGATGACCACTAGAATAAAATCCATCATCGGTCGCGTTAAATCCCATATAATCGTTATTTTCCCTCTTCGTTTTTAACCATGTTCCATTCTCATATATCTTTAATCCGTCATGAGCGGCAAAAAAGGCAGCCCCTTGTTCTCCCACATACCCGAGCCCGTGGATATGATCTGATTTTCCAGTGAACGGTTCAAAAAAGTCATGTGATGCAAGAGAGACTTTAGTTTTATCTTCCGTTTCATCCTGGGAGTCTGAGCCCTGAGTTTCAGTTTGATTTGTTGACTCCTCTGGTTGTGCTGTCTCGTCTTCTTGGCTGCACGCCGTTAATGTTAAAAGGCTAATAGCAGCCACTAGTAAAATATTTTTCATCTTAAAAAGGTCCTCCTATGATTAATGTGAACCATGTCCCCCGCTTCCATTAGCTGGAGAAATCTCTAACATACTATCCATCATTCCTTGTGTATCCATTGAAACTTCTTTCAAATTCGCTAGAATATAGGCGTGGTTGTATGGCCCAACAGTTGGGTCATCAGTAAACTTTGGTTGAAGAGCTCCTAAATATTCATGTATTTCACTTGTAGCTTCTCCATTCTCCAACCAAAGAAGTGGTGCATGCTTTCCTAAATGGGCAAAAGGTGCTCCAGCGATGGCAAACTCAGGTTGAGCGGTTGTCGTAAAAGCAAACCCATGACCTGGTTCCGTCACACCCCAGCCAAAACCTGTTTTTTCATCCTTAAATTTAGCAAAAGCAATGGATGCTTCCACGGGAGTTTCTCCTGCAATACGATTCACCTTTCCATACTCTTCTAAGCTAGCAACAACACTCTCAGAAATCACTTCTTCAGGTGCCAACACATACATATTTGCTTTATTTCCACGGGATTGTAATGCTTCCACAGTGGCTTGGGGGATTTTATCCTTTGAAACAAATAAAACAGGTTCAGGCATATGAGCAATCCAGTTAGAGGCAACAAGTGAGTATAACTTTGCATCGTCCTCAAGAGAAACGATGATCACACTTTGAGGCAATTCTCCAGCCGTCTCGGCATACTTCTTATCAACTGCAAATGCAAATTCAGCTGGATCGTTTCCGGTGATTTGCTCCACCTTATACTCTTCTAATGCGTCAAGAACCTTCTCGGAAGCATCTCCCATGACCATCACTTCTGTTCCATTCACATTTCCAGTTGGGCTCAAGCGTTTGATTTCATGTAATGTTTCCTCCGAAAGCTCTTGATTGTAAAATAGTACCGGCCCATTATTCGGATGGTGGATTAAATCGGACCCAGCAAGAGCGATTTGCCATTGATCCGCTGGTGCTAAAATAACGGTTCCAGGTCGATTATCGTTCCCCGTTGCTGGCCAAATGGTTTGCGAGACCATAATCGCTGCCTCATTCAAAGTATCAGCATCTAGCCTTGTCACATTTTTCGTACTTGTAACAAGAAGCTCATTCGATACATTCCCATTGGTTTCAGTAACCTCAGTATGCTCTTCTGCTTCCTTTCCTTCGTCTACATTCGAAGTACAAGCAGCTAAAAATGTTAGAAGCAATATACTTATCATACTTGCAAATCGTTTTCTCATCTACGTTACTCTCCTTTTTCTACAAATTCATAGTGAAAACATAGTTTCACTTTAACAACACTTTGTGCAGATTTTATGCATAAAGTTTGATTCTTTTTTGTCATCTGCTAGTATTGCCTTATTTTTCTTATTCATAAATTAAGATTTCCATAGTGATTTCGATTACTATAGTAAGTATGACAGGAAAAGGAGATTTCCCTTTGAAAAAGCTATCGATCAAATTAGGTGCCATTTTCTTTTTATGTATTTTAGGACTTGAATCGTTTATGTTCTTCTTTCTTCACTCTGCTTTAGTAGAATCACGGGTACAAGAAGAACTACATGCCCTTCAAGCTCGTGGAAATTCCCATCGTGCGATTTTAGAGAACCATTTTACCCCAGAAACCATAACCCACGTTGCTTTAATGGAGACAGAATCCACAACAGATGTAGTGGTAACCGATGCTGATGTACAGATTCTTGATTCTTCGAGTAAAAATGAACAACTCATAGATCACGTAAAGCTTCCTTCAAAAGAAGTTCCACAGGAAGGCGTCATTATCGAGAATAATTGGGAGACAGAACCTTTCATATCTACCGTTAGCTCATTAGAAAATGAGGGAGAAATCATTGGATATGTGTTCATGTTTCAAGACACAGAAACCGTTCATTCATTAATTAAACGATTAAACCAACATTTCCTCCTTGCTGGGTTCTTAACGGTTGGTCTAACATTATTAATTATCGCTTTGCTTTCGAAGGCAATCACCAAGCCTCTTATCAATATGAAGGATGCAACCTTTCAAATCAGCCAAGGGAACTACTCCATCTCTTTGCCTGAAACAGGGAACGATGAACTTGGCGATTTAGCAAAATCGATTGAATCACTCGCACATGATCTTACCTTTTTAACGCAAGAGAGAAATGACTTTCTAGCAAGCATATCGCATGAATTACGAACACCGATCACTTATATAAAAGGGTATACAGAAATTGTCATGAAACGCGAGTTATCTGAGAAAGAAAAACAGAACTACCTAGCTATTATTCTTGAAGAAACCAATCGTTTAAATGACTTAATAAAGCAGCTATTTGACTTAGCCAAAATGGATCAGAATTCATTTTTGATTGAAAAAACCGAAGTTAACATAAAGGAGATTCTTGAAAAAGTGGAGGCGAAACTAGCTCCGGCTTTTAAGGAGAAGGGTATGACTCTCCACATCTCCTGCCAAAGTGATTTCTTTTTACTGGCTGATCCGATCCGAATGGAACAGATTTTTTTGAACTTACTGGATAATTCCATGAAATATTCTTCGCATGGGGGAAGTACTAGCGTGATGGTTGAACTAAGAAAAAACCAGCTTTATGTGACGATTCGTGATACGGGTAACGGCATCCCTGAGGAGGATTTACCACATATCTTTAACCGTTTTTACCGGGTTGATAAATCCCGGACTCGTATGCTAGGTGGGGCCGGTCTTGGACTTTCTATTGTGAAGGAACTAGTAAATAAACATGACGGAACGATTACGGTGAGAAGCCAAATACAAGAAGGAACAGAATTTCAAATGATGTTTAGGGGAGCGTGGAGTGATGAAAACGATCTTACTGGTAGACGATGAGCAACGAATGTTGGATTTATTATGCCTTTATCTAGAACCAAAAGGATACAAATGCGCACCACACACTTCCGCTTTGTATGCACTAGAATACCTATCATCCAATCAGGTTGACCTCGTGCTTCTTGATATCATGATGCCTGAAATGGACGGTTGGACGTTATGTGCAGAAATCAGAAAAAAATGGGATATTCCCATTATCATGTTAACAGCACGAACGGATAAGACTGATGTGGTGAAGGGACTTGAGATTGGGGCGGATGATTATATTTCGAAGCCATTTGATGAAGACGAACTACTTGCTCGAATTGGGGCTGTATTAAGAAGACATACGTCCAAAAGCCCACTATTAACTTTTAAAGGGCTAGTGTTGAATCTAGAATCCTTTGATCTGCATTATGAAAAAACACCGATTCCATTAACACCAAAGGAATTTTCCATGATGGAGCTGTTTTTAACCCATCCTAATCGGGTATTTACCCGCGACCATTTGATCACCTCGATTTGGGGCCATGGTGTCGCTACTGAGGACAGAACCATTGACTCCCATGTTCGAAATCTCCGAGAAAAATTAAGAAAAGCCCATTTCCCTGCCGATGAGCACTTACAAACCGTTTGGGGAGTAGGGTATAAGTGGCAGAACGGACAATGAACGAAATTCTCTTTATTTTTGGAAGTGTACTTGGCAATGTGCTCATCGCTGTGGCTGGTGTTATTCCAAGTGCCTTTTTAACAGCAGCCAATATTTCCATTCTCGGTTTTGAGGTTGGGTTAGTTGTTTCCATTATAGGAGAAGCACTTGGTGCCATTGTGAGCTTTTGGCTTTACCGAAAAGGATTTTCGCGGGTGAAGGAAAAGGTGCAGGTCAAATGGAGATGGGTTCGACTCCTTCTAAACCGGTTGTATGAATCAAAAGGTTTTGAAGCAGTTTCGATTGTTCTTTTGCTTCGGTTGTTACCGTTTGTTCCGTCAGGTTTCGTGACGTTAACTGCTGCGATTGGTAAGATGAATATTGTCGCATTCGGTATAGTGAGTACCCTTGGAAAGATTCCTTCTTTGTTTATCGAGGCTTATGGGGTTCACCAAGTTCTAAAGTTTGATACGAAATTTCAACTCATCTTGGCTGCATTTGTTATGACGATTTTTGTGATTTATTTTTTCGTAAAAAAGCGTCCCCGTGATTAACTAAAAGGTTCCGTTTTCGGGTGCATACGTCTTTTCTTTATTTATTAACGTTTCTACGAAATCCCATTAACTTTGACATATCAATTGACATCATTATTAAGATGGGCAATAAGTATTGTACAATTAAATATAGAGGGTAGAAAATTGTGTCATTTGCAGTGCCGCTTTGAGTACCAATTTTATTGATCATGATAAGCTGGTCGATAAAAAGCTGCTGATTCCCACATCTAAGTTCAAGAGGGTCCGCACTTTTCGGTTGGGGGATCAGGTTAAGCACCCGAGCTGATAATAGACGGAGAAATTCCGCTTAATTAGTAATTATTATTAAAAATGGCTTAAATAGACGGAAAGATTCCGTCTATTTGCTCGAAAAATTCGAAAAGGGGAGATTTTGCTTTGCATAAGCGGAAAACCTCCCCTTATTTACCCCAAAACGAGCTCCATTTCGCATCTAACCGGAAAATTTCCGCTTATTTTACTTTTGCTGGTTACTCGAATTAAGGTCAAGATATGAACCCTTCTTTTTGTTTATCCTGCTTTTTGTTTATCCTGCTTTTTTTACAGGCTCGGTTTCTGCTTGAGATTTTAACTTATTAATATCCCGTCGAATTAATAGAGAAAGAACAAGCGCAACTACAAATAATCCTGAAAAGAAGGTTAAACTCCCTGCATAGCTTCCGGTCGTATCTTTAATCCAAGCGGCAAACAGTGGACCCGCCAAACCAGCAGCAGCCCATGCCGTTAAAATATACCCATGAATCGCACCTAACTGCTTCGTTCCAAACAAGTCGCCTATATAAGCTGGAATCGATGCGAATCCCCCACCATAACAAGTATAAACAACGATCAGCATGCCCATAAACAACCATTGAATCGACACTTGCGGCAAGAAAAAGAAGATAACCATTTGTAGGACAAAAAATGCGGTATACGTATTTGGTCTACCAATATAATCCGATAATGAGGCCCAGCCAATTCGTCCAAGACCATTAAAAATCCCAATCGCACCAACTAATGCAGCCGCTGTTGCCATATCAATCCCTATTGCTTCCATTGCTAATGGCTTAGCCACTGCTAAAATCGCAATTCCACAGGTAATGTTAATGAATAACATGAACCACAAATACCAGAAACGCTTGGTCTTTACAGCTTGATTCGCTGTTAATTGTGATAAATCTAACTTAGCCTTTGCTTTGCCACTAGCAATCTTCTCTTTAAATCCTTCTGGCAACCAGCCTTCTTGTGGTTTTTCAAGATATAAAGAAGAGACCACCATGATGAGAAAATAAGAGATTCCTAGAATGTAAAATGTGTTAGCCACTCCAACAGAGGTAATTAATGAGTTCATGATCGGGCTAGCAATCGCAGCCGCAAAACCAAATCCCATAATCGCTAAGCCTGTTGCTAACCCTCTTCTGTCAGGAAACCATTTTACGAGAGTTGAAACAGGTGCAATATAACCCACACCTAAACCAATTCCTCCAAGAGCGCCATAAAATAAGTACAATAAGGATTTAGACTCCATATCAACGGCAAACCCTGCCCCTGTCATTCCAATCCCAAAGAAAACCGCTGCCAGTAACCCAGCTTTTTTCGGTCCATATTTCTCTACAAAATGTCCTAAAAAGGCCGCAGATAATCCTAAAAATAAAATAGCAATACTAAAGGTTAAAGCCACTTCAGAATCAGACCAACCAAACATCTCTTTTAACGGCGCAGTAAAGTTACTCCATGCATACACGGAGCCAATCGAAATATGAATCCCCACTGCTGATAATGCGATCAACCACCTGTTCTTCCTCACTAACATCTCTCCTTATTAAATTCTAAAAACGTTATGAATGGATCATAACGGATTTTGCTTGCCTTAGGATCGAATCAACCAAAACACGAACATTAACAAAATAATTATTTAAAATATTCGCCTTTAAAAAGAATAAACCTACTTTACCATGTGAAAGTAAGGAAGACAATAGTAAATATGATATTTAATGTGGGAATGTTATAAATTAGAGGAATGAAAAATAGCTGTAAGCCTTTTGATAAGCGCTACAGCTACTGGTGTTTAGTAGAGGATATAATAAGTGGTTTTGTTGGTCGTAAGGACTTAATCCAACTGAAAAATTCATTTTTACTATGCGTTAAGCTATCATAGCTAAAAAAGGAGTAGTCCACAAAATCTAGATAGTTCTTTAACTGCTTCTTGTGTCCATTTCTAAACGCATTATAATCCCATAAATTAGGTCTTTTAACAGGCAATGGTTTTACATTTTGCAAATATGGGTGCTGTTGATAAACAATCGCAAGAGTACGGATCATTCGTTTTTGTGTCCGATGATGCCTAGTCTGAACTAGCAATTGTATGTAATCCACTCTGTCACCAATCTGATAAATCAGTTGAATGATATCTAAAAAGTGTTTCGGAGAGTCCAAATTATGTCTCCATCCATGCAAGCAAATCATATAAAAAGTATGATAGTCAGATAGTTCTTTTACATATTGGTAGTTTCCTAAAGCCCTTGCTTCCTGCCAAAACTCTTCTATCGGTAGCTTGGAGGTATCATCCTTCAATAAGTTCCAGTGTAACTCTACTGTTAATGGGATTTTTGAATTTGGTATCGGCTTACTAAAGCTACAGTGAAAATGACCAGCAATCGGCTCTTCTTCAACGGAATAACCTAAAGAGATAACGGTAGAGATCGCACGTTCCAAGTCCTCCGGCTGAATGAGTAAATCTATATCTGATGTACTTCTAGCTCCAATATGACCAAAGTACTTTTCAGCAAATAGTACTCCCTTTAAAGGAATAGCTGGAAGTTTAGTTTGCTCAAAGCAATCCAACACTTTTGTTAATTGGCTTTTGATAAAAAGAGATAAAAAGAGATTTTCTTCGTATTGCTCCTTCAACCGTTCCTGGAAAAATACAGGTGTGCGATCTAATGTTCCTTGTTGCTTTAATAGGGAGTAAACTTGAGGAGCAACCCCAAACTCCATGATTTCTTTTAACAGGGATTTATAATTATATGAATCTAGGGTTACCTCTGATTCATACAAAGCCTGGATCCATTTCACCTATACCCCTCTCCTTTATTCAGGTGCTAGCTCAACTCTTGGTTTGAACTTTTTGCGACTAAATGTGTGGAAGTTCGTTATAATAAAACACTTTTTCTATTTAGATATCTTCTTAAGAAATCAGTTAAAATGGGTTGATTCATAATTAACCATCCCCAGAGATAGATTCTTAGTTGGTTTGGAAAAACTTTACGGTTTCCTTTATCAATATATTTGAGTGTACCAACGATGTTTTCATTTCCGATTGGCTGGTCATAACTTGTATTTGTATCACCTTTGCAGAAGTATTTTAGCTTACCGTCTTCATTTGCTTTGCTGTAGTAGTAGCGATGAGCAACCAATTGACCGGATTCAGTCCAGAATAAAATGACATCACCCTTCTTAAATTGATTCCCACTACAAGGAACAAAGCGACAGATATCTCCATTTTGAATGGTAGGATACATACTATAACCTTGACTTGGAAGATCTAGCCACCCATCTTTTTGAATAGATTTCTGCAATAATGAAACCGTATCGATATCAAACCTCATGGGTTAACAGCCCATATTGCAACAATTCATCCAAAAACTGCTCAATATCTTCTGTAGTAATATCCTCGACACTCGAATACTCTTCTTGAACCGCCTGCCTAATGGTTTCAGCCGTTTGCTTTGATTCTAAAAGAGTCCAGCAGTATCCACCCACTTCATTCACTTTCGTAACGGTAAAATCATCGGTATTTAATATAATCCAATCATCATCTAACTGAGTACAATCATATGCACTCTTTTTTATATATTGCTTCATTAAGAAATCAACTCCCAAAACGCATTATTCTTTTGGAAATGTAAATCGTAAACTGGAACTTGTTCAACAAGCACTTTTAATAGATAGAATACTTGCATAGTCTCCTGTTTAGAATGGGACCAATAAAAAATCTTATTGACTAATTCGAGATACGCATCTGATTTTGTCATAACTTCTCTACTATTATTAGTTGCTTGGTGTAATAGTTGAATAGATGCTAGACAAGCAGGACGTTCTTTTCCTGATGCTTCTAACTCACTTCGAAAAGGGGAGTTGAACACCTTAATGCCCTCATTTGTAATCTTAACAATACTTGCCTCATCAGAGAGCAGCATCCTTGGGCTAGAAAGCTTTGCTACTGTTGACTTACCTGCACCTGAATGTCCAGTAAAAATATGGGCTTTCTTATTATCCAATACACAGGAAGAATGGAGTAATAATCCCCAGTTATGGTAGACAATATAGGAACTATAAACGTTCATTAGTGCATGTTTCAACGCTAATTCGTCGTGAACATAAATTGTCACTTCTTTATAATCCAATGTGGCTTTTATTAAATAATCCGTCCTACGAAAAGTGATGTATTTCAAGGATTTTGAAATATCAACTTCATAGTCCTTAAATGGCTTTCCATAGTTGTCATGGATACTTATCTTTATATCAAACCTAGTTAAAGAGATAGTGGGATGAGTAAAATATTTATCAATAAATTCCCCTATCCAATTGGAATCCCATTTCAAGTGGGTATAATGTTCAGCAATTAATACCCATGTTTTGTTCATGTTATCAACCCTTAGAGGTTGAGATCAAAGAAGTAATCTTTGATTCTCAATCATTTTACTGTTCATTTTTTCTTAATACAGAACAACGGAATATAGTCATCCATGTCTATAATGAAAATACTCTTCTTTATCATATAAAAACATTGGATACTACGATTTATTTTATCTCTTCAACAGTTCTTTTTAAAGAACAATCATTCGACACTTTTCGCTATACTTTAATAAGGCTCACCATTACAGTTTTATATTATGATGGTTTTCTTGAGTATGAGTAATTCTTTTCAATAGGTTACCAAATCTAGATTGGCTTTTATGATATTTTTTTCGAGTAAAATACCATAATGCCCAGACCCCTATACCATTTTTCATTAAATCAACTAGAGAGAAAGAACGAAAGGGAATGTAGTATTGATGTAGTTCATCAACTACTCCATAGCCGAATGCTATAACAACTGCAAATAGTTCTTTTTTATATGATAGCTTTCCAAATACAAGGAAAGCCATCACTAAAAATAAATATAGAATACCAAATTCAAAAAGATGGGCTAATTCTAGCCCAGCTCCAATAAGCAATAAGATGTTCATGTCTATTTGAGTGGAAAGCATATAGACAGATTCAGGATCAAAGTTGCTTGTTTGAATCCAAATCAGTGCCATATACACGATAGGGATAACAAGTAGAAGCAATCTTATAAAAAACATATTGTACCTCCGATTATCAGCACCCCATCACAGTTTTCCTTGTAAGACAACCTTACTCATCATTTCTGCATTTGGGTATTCTACGTTCTTGTACTGTTCTACTACCTTATGGACATCATAGCTTACTCGGACGTTTGAGTTTTGAATACTACCCTCATTAATTTCAACTATAGAATACGAAGCTTTATTTAGACCATCAAATGGAAGACCTACACTTCCAATGTTTACTATACATTTTCCATTAATAAAACGTATGTATGGCTTGTGAATGTGAGCATAGATATATAAATCTGCTTCACTGGTAACCAACTTTTCTAGGATGGTTTCATCACTAGCTGTTGGGGGCACTACTTCGAAAAGACTGTCCGGAGTAGCATGGAAGGCATGGATTCGTATTCCTTCAACCTCAAGGTTCAATTGAGTTGGTAATTCTTTTAAGTAGTCGATGCTTTTATCAGACAGTTGGGAGACTATCCAATCTCTTTCTTTGTTCATTAGTTCAAGTACATGATCAGGGACCTCTCCCTGCTGAACACCACGTACTACCCATTCGTCAGCATTACCTTTGATTACATTACAATCGAGTGCTCGAACTAGGTCTAACGCACGCTGTGGCTCAGGTCCGCGGTAGCAGATATCACCTAGGACTAAGACTTTATCTACGTTTTTCTGTTGTATATCTTGTAGTACCGCATCCAATGCAATGGCGTTGCCGTGGATGTCGGAGATGAATGCTATTTTCATAAATATAGACTCCTTATCATGACTGCCATTTATTTCCTTTAATTTTACAAATTTATAACTAGTCATTCAATTTTACAAAAATGCTCTTTTGGGGTACAGGTTTTTTTTTCAGTTCACTGTTCCTATCAAAAACTGGAACGATATACTCATCCTGAACGATGTCTGCTAATATTTCATATTTTGGAGCTACTCCTGTGTCCGAAAGTGAATACTGTGAAAAGCGAACAACTAATAACCCATTTGGTTTTACGAGTTCATCTAGTTCATAAATTTGTTTTTCAAACTTCTCAAAAGGGTATATTTTTTTTAAGTTAGTTATTCCCTTGGTAGCAATATCATGTGGCTTTCTTTGCAGAACTGCCATGCAGAATATTGCATCAAATTTTCCATGTTTTTGAATCTCTTTTTGTGAAGAGTACATAAAAGAAATTTTTTCGTCCACTTAAAGTTTGCTACAAGTAACCAGACTTTGTTTGTTAATATCTACACCTATTATTTGAGCATTTGGAAAATATCGGCGCAGAGTTAAAACCTCTTCACCCGTGGAACAGCCATAGGAAAGTATTTTTATATCTTCCTTTCCCTCAAAGTATTTTTGGCAAGCTGTAAAAATTTTAGGATATCGATCCATGTAGGTAAGTGAAGTTGTTTGATGGACATTTTTCCCGTTAAATATCTGCATAAAGAAAATTTCTCTGTGTTTTTTATCCTTAAACAACTTAGTGATTGTTTGAAACATTATCCATAAATTTGTCAAAGTAATTCCCATCCACCTGACTAAAATATTTCTTGATGAACGGTTTATTTTAACAATTTGTTTAGCACTTAAAAATAACTTAAAGCCCATTATTATCACCTTTCTTTAAATAATACTTAATAAAGAACAAGGTTTTTTATATAATTATCATTAGTTTAATTTTGTAGTATATAAATGCGGGCCGAGATATGTTGATATATGTGGGGGTCGGACAGGAATATGAATATCATTAACTGGAAGCAATCAATTCTGAGACATAAATCTTAAGAGTACTTTTCAGTTTCAAATTCTAATAGAATTTAAATGGTTATATTGCTAAATATCTTCTGTTATCCATTCAGAGTTTTCTCTCTTGAATTCTTCTATAAGACTTGTTAACTCTTTTTTTATATCAGCGTTTTCATTGTTAATTACACTTTCTTTATTTGCAATTTTTTTATCATCACGTCATTAAAAATTAAGGATTGGTGCTGCAAAATATAATTAGATACTTTTCCACTTATTTCTCTGCAACCTTAGTAATAATATATTTATTTAGTACAAAACCAAATGGTAAAGCAATAAGTGTCAAAAACTTTTGAGGTGAATGCCTTAAAACGCCTTTGCTTCCAGCAAAAACGCTGCAAGATACATAATGTACTGCCTGCTTGAATTTGAATAGTAATGGTGTGTTTGGTAATTTCATCATTTCCATTCGATAAAATCTAAATCCCTTTGGACTAACTTTATATTGTTTTAATATGTTCATCGATGATCCATCTGGCAGATACTCCACACAACAAAGTGCCTCATTCATTAGTAACAACTCATATTCCTGATCCAACATGTAATATTTATACGATAAAGGTACTAATTTTTCATTTTGATATACAGGGTAAGGATATTTTCTTGTTAGTTTGGTCCGGTAAACTAGCTTTTTATCTCCTTTAACTCCGTATTTATTGTATAGGTTAAATAGTGATGAGGTTTTAATATTTTTTGGAAGTTCTGTCCCTATTATTTCTCCGTTAGTCTTGCAATCAAGGCCAACTATACCACCTATTTCTTCACTACCATGTTCTTTCCAACAAGAAACTATTTTTTCAACCGCATCGTCCGGCATATAATCATCGCTGTCTATACAAACATTTAATTCTGTATTGATCATGTTATACGCAGTATTATGAGCTCCATGCATCCCTTGGTTTTCCTGGCGATAATATTGAATAGAAATAATATTTTCTGCTATCCAACTTCTAACTAGATCTTCCGTATTATCAGAAGAACCATCATCAATAATTAACCAAATAAATTCCTTATTTGATTGTCTTTTAAGGCTCTCATAACAGTTGTGAAGTGTATATGCCCTATTATATGTCGGGGTAAATATAGTCAATATTGGCAAGAATTATCACCTCGAATTTGATAGATAAAAATCTTGAAGCCAGTTTGCTGTATTTTTTATATCATAACCTCTCTCGCTGAGCATTTTGAGTTTTGAGGTATGCCGTTCGATTTTCTCCAAGTTAAATTTCTCAAGTTCTGAAACCCATAAATCTATACTTGTTAGTTTCAAAAATTTCATTAAATCTAACCCCAAATCAACCTCACTTGTTATTTCATCGGATATGAAACAAGGTATTCCAGCTGCTTGTGCCTCGATAAGAGTTACTGGCAAACCTTCATGAAGAGAAGGAAATAAAAACATGTCAAAAGCTTGAAGTAATTGATGAATATCGCTTCTGACACCCAAGAATTTCACCTTTTCTTGTATATTTAATTCATTTACTCTTTTTTCAATATCTTTCCGTAATACGCCGTCACCACATAGTAATAGTGTAGATCCGGGTCTTCTTTTAACAAATTCAGCAAAAATTTCAATTAAGAACTTGTGATTTTTTTGTTTTGTAAATCTGCCAACATGGCCAATCACTAATTGGTCACTGATCCCTAGTTCTTGCCTTTTCATCATTCTCACTTCAGGAGAATAATTGAACATTTCGGGTTCTATTCCATTATTCAGTAATTTTGCTTCATTAGATTTACTGCCAAATAACCACTTGGCAGCAGCCTCGGAACAGGCAAAGGTATAATCTGAATGGGATGGAATAAATAATCCTGAATACCATTTATATCCCTTAGCCAACATCCCGCCTTCTCCTCCGGTATTATGACTGTGAGATATACAATAACGAATCCTGGCTTTTTTAGCAGCTCTTATTACAAATCCACTCATCCTATTTAAATGAGAATGGACGATTGTATAGTCATTATGATGAGAGAAAAAATTATTGAGGGATTTTATATAACTAAAATGACCCACTTCATTAATATAGGGAATCCGATGTATTGTCCCCCCAAGTTCTATGATTTCACTATCAAAAACTCCTTCTCTACACGTTAGAAAATCGAATTGAACTTTGGATCTGTCTATATTTCTATATAAATTCATAATCAGTGTTTCAGCGCCGCCTCTGTTCATGTTTACTACTACGTGTAGAACTCTAAAAGGTTTACTCATTCACTACCCTCCTAGTATTAGGGTTAAAATTATAT
Source organism: Bacillus coreaensis (assembly GCF_050586445.1). Lineage (NCBI taxonomy): Bacteria > Bacillati > Bacillota > Bacilli > Caryophanales > Bacillaceae > Bacillus > Bacillus coreaensis. The sequence continues at coordinate 263,616 of NZ_JBOCCY010000006.1, read as the reverse complement.
CTATTGGAGATTAATATGTAACAAGGGTTAAATTCCTAAAAATAACTAACAACGTCTTCAACACCCAAATTGTTCTTATACCATTCTATTGCTGCTTCAATCCCTCGCTCAAAACTCCATTCCGGTTCATACCCCAGCATTTCTTTTGCTTTAGAAATATCAGCATTACTATGCTTGATATCTCCTGTCCGCATTGGTCCAAATATAGGTTGAATATCTTTTCCTAATGCATTTAACAACTGAATATAGATATCAATCAAGAATTCTCTTCCACCGTAGGCTATATTATACGCCTGACCTGCAGCCTCACTATTGGCATTACAAGCCTTCAAATTAGCCTCAATTACATTTTCAATATAAGTAAAGTCTCTACTCTGTTTCCCATCACCATTAATAGTTGGTTGTTCATTATTGAGTAATTGTTTAATGAATTTTGGAATGACTGCAGCGTATGCCCCATTAGGATCTTGTCTTCTACCAAATACATTAAAGTAACGTAAACCATAAGTATCAAGTCCGTATAACTTTGTATATAGCCTTCCATACTCCTCATCTACCCTTTTGGTGAGGGCATAAGGCGATAACAAATTCCCCTCTATACCTTCTTTTTTAGGTAGATTAGGCTCATCACCATAAACAGATGAACTTGAAGCATAAACAAACTTCTTCACACCATTTTTTTTCGCTGCCTCCATCATATTTAAAGTACCTTTAATATTAATTTCTTCATAGAATAAGGGCATCTCTATACTCCTTGGGACGCTGCCCCACGCTGCTTGATGAAGAACATAATCGACTCCTTCACAAGCTTTCATGCATGTATCAAGTTCACGAATATCGCCTTCCATAAATTCATAGCTAGGATGATTGATAAACTGTTCTACATTCTCTTTTTTCCCAGTCGAAAAGTTATCAAGTCCTCTAACTTGATAACCTAATTTCAAAATTGCTTCAACTAAATTGGAACCAATAAATCCCGCTGATCCAGTTACTAAAAATTTAGAACCATCTGGAAATCTTATATTTTCATATCCCACTTTATAACCTCCAATATAAAAAGCCTGCATCCTCTGCTTCTTTTCTATCAAATATTCCCTTGATGTCCATTAATACGTTACTGTTAGCGTCCATATTAAACTCAGATGCTGCAGCTACCTCATGCATCGCCTCAGAGTCGATATAGATTTCCCCTGAAGATCGAAACATCTTTTTTACATCTTCTAATCGAATAGCTTTAAACTCATCATGTGGAACTGCAAAAATGACAGCGTCCATCGCTTTGATTTCTTCAACTTCACAAGGATTAATTCTATATTCATGCCAAAGATCATCTCTATCCGCTAGAGGATCAACTACTTTTACTTCTACTCCATACTCTTCTAATTCTTTGATTACATCGACAACCTTTGTATTACGAACATCCGGACAGTTTTCTTTAAAGGTAATACCAAAGATCGCTACTTTTGAGCCATTTATTTGTTTGTTGGCCTTTATCATCTTCTTTACAATACTTTCAGCTACATACTTACCCATATCATCATTTATTTTTCTCCCTGAAAGTATAATCTGAGAATAGTAGCCCATCTGTTCCGCTTTATATGTAAGATAGTATGGATCAACACCTATACAATGGCCACCTACAAGCCCAGGAGAGAATTTGAGAAAATTCCATTTCGTTCCTGCCGCTTCAAGTACAGCTTTTGTATCAATTCCCATCTTATTAAAAATAATAGAAAGTTCATTCATAAAAGCGATATTTATATCCCGTTGAGAATTTTCGATAACCTTTGCTGCTTCAGCCACTTTAATGCTTTCAGCTTTATAGACTCCCACATCTACAACTAATTCGTACACTTTTGCCACGATATCAAGTGTCTCTTTATCCATTCCAGAAACTACTTTTATTATTGTTTCTAATCTATGTTCTTGGTCTCCAGGATTAATTCTTTCAGGAGAATATCCAACTTTAAAATCAAATCCACACTTTAAACCAGATTCCTTTTCTAAAATTGGAACACAGATATCCTCAGTTACTCCTGGATAAACAGTAGATTCAAAGACTACAATTGATCCTTTCATTAAATTTCTGCCTAGAGTACGGCTAGCTGATTTTATCGGTGTTAAATCCGGTGTACGATCTTCTTTAACAGGTGTAGGTACAGCTACAATATGAAATTTCGCTTCTCTAAGCTTTTTTTCATCAGACGTGAAATCAACCGTTGTAGTTTTAATCACTTCATTTCCAACTTCTTTTGTAGGGTCAATACCACTTTTATAAAGATTAATTTTCTCTTTATTAACGTCAAATCCAATGACATCCACTTTCTTAGCAAAAGAAACAGCAATAGGCATACCAACGTAGCCAAGTCCAATCAATGTTATTTTTTCTTCTCTGTTAACAATTTTTTCATATAAGTTCATATCACTTCCTCCTTAAAATTGTTAATTTCATCTAAATAAGCATTAATCACAATTTTCCTATCAAACTCATTTTCCATCTTTTTGCGCCCAGCAATCCCCATTGCTTTTTTTTGTTCATAGGGAAGGTTAATAAATTTAATAATAGCTTCAACTAAACTATCAACATTTCTAACCTCAAACCCAAAACCACTTACGTCTTCATCAAAAGTTTCTTTACAACCTGGCACTCTAGAAGCCAACACAGCACGCCCGGTAGATGCAGATTCAAGAAGTACATTAGCTGTTCCTTCATGATAAGAAGGAAGGATTGTAGCGTGAGATTTCTTGATAAACGAGTGGATATCCTTCTGTTGGCCGTAATAATTAATCATTCCTAATTCATTTAATTCAACTAATTTTTGATGATAATTTTCTTCACAATGACCAACTAAATCAAATTGTGTATTTGGAAATTTTTCTTTGACAATTTTAATAGCTTGTAGCAATTCTTCGATCCCCTTTGATTTCATCATGCGTCCAATGAAAAGGAATCTATTTTTCTCATCATTATCCGGATATTCTTCAAAAATATGTTGCTCTAAATTCACACCCGAACCAGGAACTAACCTAGTTTTGTTTTTTACAATTCTCTTATCAACAAAGAACTTTAAGTTAGTTTTATTTTGAAAAAATAAGCAAGATGCCTGTTTCAAACCAACCTTATATAGCATCAAGGTAATTTTCTGCATTACCCCCTTATTTTCAACTGATGTACCCAACCCAGTTATGTTTGTAATATATGGGGTTTTTGTTATTCTACATGCGAGACCGCCATATACATTCGGTTTAATCGTATAAGTTAACACAACGTCTGGTTTGATTCGTTTTATTATATTTATGTAATGAAACAAAAGCTTTATATCCTTAATTGGATTGGTTCCGCGTCTTTCCAAGTGAGTTTCTATGAATTTACATCCCAAATTTTCTAGCTTTGGTACATAATCATCACTTGGTAACGAAATATAAACTTCGTTATTTTGATTTATTAGTTCTTCTAATAATTCTTTTCGAAAGTTATATAAACCCATACCGAAGTTTGCAAACACTAGAATTTTCATATTCTAAACTCTCCCTAACCGGAACCAACATAAACTCCAGCTTCAGTTATATACTCATTCACATCAGCATCTGTTAATAAAACAACATTTCCTGTTGAAAAGTACGGTTCATTAAAAAGAACAGCGAATTCAAAAAAATTGAGAGGTTTTTATATTTAGGTAAAGGTCCCTCTCCATTCTTTATATATCATAGAATTCAATAGTTATTAATAATTTGCAGTTCTTTATTAAGAACAATTTGATATGATTATCATATTACCTAAAGGCATTGAAGTCAACACTATATTTTTAATGACTTGTTATTATTTCGCAAAAGTTGCTGCTCTAATTTTGTATATTACTTCCTAATTCAACCTCAAAAAAAGAGGACTGAATTCAGCCCTCTAAGATTGTCACTATTTTGTTCTATATTCATTAGCTATCCCACTCTCCAAACTTAACTTCGTAGATATTACTGCCATTATAGCCTCCATGAATGGCATAAATTTTCGCGGTCTCTACATTACCAATCACATTAGTGAGGTATGTGTAGTTAGCTACGTTTGTTGGATCAAAAGGAAATGTTTTAACTTCTACTTCGTTGTCATTAACAAATGCTTTCAGTGTGCCATCCCAATATTCAAATCTGAAATCATAAAGTGTAGCACGAGGTAATCCGTACGAAGATCCTATTTTGTATATACCGTAACCAACTCCATTAATAACAGCACCAACAACAGGTAAGCCAACAGAATTATTACCGATCGTTCCTTTATAAGCAATTGCAAAATTAGGTTTTGTTGTTTTTATAGCCATCCCCCAATGGCTACCGTTCCAATTATAATTAATACCATTTTCATCTGTTCCTAATTGGTTATAAACAGAGGTTGTACTTGCCCAACTAGTTTTACCAGTAAAATCTGGATCATTAATTAATAGTGTTTGTTCATTATGGGCATTATATTGTTTTGTCCAAATAAGTGTACCTGTTGGCGGGTTAACTACACCACCTCCGCCTGTGCTTATTTGCGACACCGCATATTGAAGACTAGCTAAATCCGTCCTTAAATTTGAGATTAATAAATCAATATATTTTCCACTATAACTAAAGATCGGAGACTTTGCACCATCACGGTTTTTGTAAGAAACATGGCCTAGACCGCCTCTTACGAACCAATAATTAACTTCGGTATTCGGATATTCAGACTCGTCCATATACATCAACAATAATCTCTTTTGATCATCTATTGATACACAAGGAGAGTGAAAGTTTACGCTATTTGCAGCATTTGCATAAACAGTTGTTTCTTTCAACGTAAAGTTATCATTAAACGCATTCTCTAAGGTTGCAATATAGTGAGCTATACTACCTGTTTCCCCTGTGTTGGAATTAGCGGTGGTTGAGTAATATCTTGAAGCTGCAAACACTTCAACAATACCACCATGAACAAATGCAGTTGCCCCCGAGGCGTTCATATTAAGAATAGATGTAGAATTCCTGTAATTTGTCCATGTTGCCCCATTATCTGTAGAAAACGAAATTAGAGCAGGTTCAGGCGCACTATCTGCGGGTGCCCCGCCTGTTGTTCTTCTTGCAAGACTTATTAGTTTGTTAGGTGATACTTCAATAATACATGGCTCAGCACTAGTCGTACCGCTAGGATAACTTGTGCCAACTGGTACAACTGTCCAGTTAACCCCTTTATCATCTGAATACATAATTTTCCCACGTACTTCAGGCTGTGCACCGAAGCCGCAAATTAATCTACCATTAGACAACTTCGTAATCCCCCAAATATTGCTAGAGGTAGTTAAACTATTGCTGGGACTCACCACTATTTGCCCAAGGTCTACCCAAGTCACCCCACTATCAACCGAGGTAATTCTGTGGTAATTACCATTTTTTCGCAGGATGTACATATAGGTTCCATCTTCGAATATCATAAAGTTATTTGAGGAAGATACATCAAACGTAACCGGATTCCCGGCTGTATCAACCACTGAAATTAGCTTTGGTGTTGTTGAAACAAGTGTATCAGGATTTATTATACAAAAATATTGGTTTAAGGCAGTAAATACGTGAGCATTAGCCCCGTTAATTAGAACAGCATAAACCCCTCTTGTCTTATCAAATTGTAGATTACTAGGACACCTTGCATTATAGTTAGCTGGGGGATTAAATAATTCACCTATTGGCTCAGTTTTATAAACCTCGAATGCCGTTCCGCTTGAACCACCTGAAACGGAAATAGTACCATCACTTCCTAGAGTAATACCGTTACCAACCTTTACCCCGCCAAGTGTAGTCGAACTAGCTTTAGGTAAAGTGTAGGTAGAAGGAATAAAAGGCTTATTTAATAGATCGTTATAACTTCCAGTAGTTGCTACCGTTGAAAAACTAGGCTTATCTAAAATACTCGACCAGGAAAAGTTGTTTACTAAAACATTTCCTTCGCTTGCACCAATAAATAGTTCGTTCGTATCCAAACAAAAACCAAACTCACCCTCACTAAGAACAGGTAAATCTGCTTTTAATCCTCTACGGATTTGAATTTTATGTGTTTGAGTCATTTTCTCAACCCTCTTACGCTTTTATATTAAATTATTTTTGATAAAATGAATAGCATAAGCGGCGTCTGTATGGTTCTTAGCTGTCGTATATCGGATTTCCTTTAGTGTATTTTCCGCGAAGTATGAATCACCTTGAGTTCCAAGGTGGATATTAAATTGCCCTACTGAACCACCCTTGCCGTTAAATAAATTACGAAATATTCGCCAATTTTGTGTTCTTTCCCATATATATATATGATTTATTAAATGTATTATCAAAAATAGAATGGTTTGCTCCTGCTGCCGTTACAATACCCAATGTGGAGTTAAATATATTATTTTTAACAATATCGCCCACCATAGCATCCCAGCCATCTTCCCAGACAATATCACATCCAGGTGATCTGCCTCCATTACCAGAGAATGTATTTCCTGATATCGTCCAATCTTGTCCACCAGTCATAGCTAATCCTGATGTCCAACTGTCTGAAAGGATAGAGTTATTAATAAAACATTTTCTCGGGATTCCTAATGTTCTGATAAAAGCAACTGCACCATTAAAATCTGTATCGCCCGAGGTAAGGGGTTCATCCTGATAAACAACAATCTTTGCATAATACGCATTTTGAGGTTTATCGTAACAGTAATATTGCCAGTTGTGATGCTGGACTTCAATAAATTGGTGGTTAACATCATAGAAGTAAATGCTATATAATCGTGACCGCAAGAAACGATAATCCCAATAGCCTTGATTATAGCCCACCATAAAATAACTTCCTAAACGTGATATATCAATAAAATTAGGTGTGCGGAAATGATAAGTAACAATTTTATCATCATTAACTCCTGAAGGATCAATATTACCTGGTTCAAAATTGGAATAGGTAAACCAAGCATCACCTGTACCATCTTTCATACGTTTAGTTAATGTTTTGACGTTAAAACCAGGTGACATACTAAAAGTGCATGATTCAAAGCCTGATTTATAGGCATCCCCAATGAGTAAAGAAATACAATCTTCATGCGAACCTGCAATAGTTGCAAAGTCCCTTTCCCCATATACATGTGCATTAATTAGCTTTGTATATTGGACGTTATCCATTTTAAACATGACATATCCTGTCGATGTTTTTGCACTAATTTCGATGTTTATATTTGAATTGTTAAAGTCAATTATCATATTGCTAGGGAAAATAACTGTTCCTGCCATTGGCGTTACAAGATATGTTCCATATGGGAATACAATCTTTTTATATCCCTTTGACATAGCAAAATTTAAAGCTTTAATAATCCCATTTGTGGTTTCAGTTGAATGGGTATTATCTAAATAAATACTATAACTTGAAGCTGTTACGTGACATATATCCGTTGGTGTTAGAGTTTGTATTAATGGCTCTTTAACCTCAACTGTAAAACTCTTAGAATATGTTCTTGTACGATCAAAAGCTGTAATAATTGAAGTTCCCTGAGACACACCTTCTAAAACTCCATAATGTATCGTGCATACTTCAGGGTTCGATGTTTCCCATTCAACTATATTGCTATACATCACATCATAAGGGTATCTTGTATCCATAGCGGAGAAGTTTTCACCTACTTCAAGGGTTTCAATGCTTTTATTTATAGACACTTCTGCAAATAATCCACCATCTATTAATTCTATTTTAAATGTTCCACCATCCACTAATGTATCCGGGGTACCTGTAAATAAACCACCATCCACTAAAATTCACCTCCATTAACTTTTAATGTATTGATTTATTGCCTTAAATAATTGGTTAAAGTTGCAAGTCCCGCCACCGCTTGCACTTGTTACTGAAGCTCGTCCTCCAATTTGGGCTAGTCTGTCTTGCCCCCCAGCATTTGGTGATAAATGAAATATCAGCATCGCTCGAAAATATCACTTTTGGTTCTTACCATTGAAGAAGTAAGCCCAGTACTATGCTTTAAGTAGCTGAATCTTCAACCTTTTGTAACTCCATTATATATATGATAGTAATCAATACTGTGTGAGTAATTAAATGCAACTTCCACACATGGAAAGCTGCCATTAAAGATTTAATATTAAATCGGTAGTCCTATGATTATTATAAGGAATAAATATTCGATATAATTTGATTTATATGGCCTTGGATCAATCAGAACCTAGACTACATTAACAATACTTGTGGCTATCTCTCTCATTACATTCATTGGGAAATACCATAAAGAAAAGATTAAGAATAGCTAAAATAAGGAAAATTAATAACGGTTTCAAAAGAGTAACCTTCTATTGCAGTAACATAGTCTTAAATTTAAGACAATTTTCAATCTATAATTACACCAGTACAATCAAAAGTAATAGCGTCTTAAAAGAGTATAAAAAAAGAGTACTCTCTAATATGGTACCTGTGGTTAGGACACTTGAAAAAGAGTGTTTTACCTACATCTATTTTTTATATACTAGAATTTAAACATAAGGGGAATTAGGAGACAACATGAGTAGGATTATATTTTACAACTAAAGAGCTAAAGACACTTCAAAAAATCCAAATGTGCAACGTATTAGTGAACGTTCCATTCCTTTAAAAATAAATTTATGGATGAGTATTTGGCAGGCAAACTCCCACGTCAAATTTTTAGTGAGAATGGCTTTGATATCGAGGTTATTGGACTGAAGAGAATTGAACAATCTGCTCATAAATGGATGAAAGCATACAAAAAAGAATGGGTTAATTGGCTTGACCGATACGAGAAAAACAAATACGGGTAGACCATTAAAACGCGAGTTTACACCTGCTGAAGTAATTGAACGACAGGAAGTAAGAATTAAACTACTGGAGGGACAAATTGATCTATTAAAAAAGTTCGAAATGACAGAAAGGAGGCTGTTAAACGCAAGAGAAAAAGTCTAGAACCGAGTAGAGTAATTTTTGAGACCATTGAACAGTATCAATTTAAGCGAATGACCAAGTATTTCTGTGACCTTTTAGAGGTATCACGTTTCAGGATATTACAGCTGTCTTAAGGCATCTAGTAACCTAGAAGCAAGAGAACAGTTAGATCTAAAAGCTAAAGAAATAATTTTAAAGGCATTTATCCTCGCGGAAATAAAAAAGGGTCGAGTTCTATAAAAATGATAGTGGAGAATGACTATAACGTAATATTTAGTCGTAAAAGATTCAAAGGATTATGAGGAAATTCGATATCATCTTTCCTCTTAGAAGGTCCAATCCCTATAAGAGAATCGCTAGAGCAACAAAGGAACATACCGTCGTTTCAAATAGTTAAACAGAGAATTCAAGCAAGGCGTTCCAGGAAAAGTATTACTAACAGATATCACGTATTTTCCAAGCAACGAAAATAGTATGGCTTATCTGTCGACCTTAAAAGATGCCTGCACAAACGAGCTACTCGCGTATCATGTATCTGATCGGATTACGTTAGACATCGCCACTAAGCCCCATCCAAAAGTTAGTTAATAACAAGAAGATTCCCCTCACCAAGATGCATTTATCCATTCAAGGCAGCCATTATACTAGCCCTATCTTTCAAAAATTATTATAGAAACATGGATTGAATATATGCCTAGAAGAGGAGACTGTTGGGACAACGCCCCGTAAGAGTCTTTTTTGGGTCATTTAAAAGAGGACGTGGTTTATCGATCAATAAATCATTAAAGGAACTGAAGGCTAAAATTAATCATTACATGGTTTACTATAACCATTATCGTTATCAATGAGATTTAAAAAAGATGACCCCTATTTAATATAGGAATCATCCTATCTGCTTAATCTCTTTTTTTATTGTGTCCTTGACAGAGGTACCGGCATACTCGAAAAGCCTTTTTTAATATTAAGCGGTTAGTAACAATTTAATAACTATTCCTCTATCCTCTACTAAGATATTATTTTTAAGGAGAGATTAAATGAAGATAATCCCCCAGTGCTGTATATGTTTTATATTGCTTTATTTTGCTTGCTTAGTAATTTATCACGGCGACTTATTATAAGTGCACTAGTTTTTGTTGCAAGAAATCTTCGAATAATATGTGTTTGAGATTCCGTAATTCTTGAAAATAAAAACGCAATAAAACAAATAAGTACTATAATAATAATGTAAAAAAATACTGATATAAAGTTAGGCTGTAAGCCGGAAAAACCATTTTTGGAAAACCAATAGTATACTGTATTTATTATTGGATAGTGAATTAAATAAAGGCTAAATGAAAAACTCGCAATTAACTTCGAAAACCACCCTAGCCACTTAAGATTGACATACCTGATTTTATTTGACAAACTATGTAGCAAACTATAAATTAGAAAACCAAAAGCAAGTCCAATAAAAAGGCTTACTCCAAATAAATCCATTAAATCCTTTGCCTCTTTATCTGTAAATAACCTCCCGGTCAGCGTAAGAGGGTGAAGAGGCATTGCTATAAATACTAATATAAGGGCTAGTGTTGGAATAAACCTTTTTGTCAAAAAATTAATTCTTGGTAATAATAGGATGCAAGGTCCTATTAACCATATTACAAAATAAGAGTTCATACTAGTTCCAATTGATGAAACTATTGCGAATATTGCTAAAAGATAAATAACCTTAATAATTTTCCCTTGTTTATAAAAAAAGAAATGTAACATTAAAGGAAATAGCATATAGTACCAAAACTCATAACTTAAGCTCCATAAAGGGGCATTTGAACCATAAAAGCCTACAAATATATTTTGAAGGAAAAATAAATTCCCAACAAAATCTTTTAAATTACTAAAAGCATTATCATAACTGTTGTATCCAAAGAAATTAGCAGCGATACTATCTAAAATAAATGTAAGTATTAAGGCTGGAATTAACACAACAGACAGTCTAGCAAAACGGTTTATCAAATAGGATTTCCATGACCACTTATTTTCATATAGTGCCTTTAAAACGGACCTTGAGATGAATAAGCCACTAAGTACAAAAAATATTATTACTGCAGGACCTCCTAATAGATTGAGAAGGTAGAGTAATTTAACAAGTAAGTTATCATTTTCTAAATTGCCGTACCCTACAAACAATCTGGAACTCAAATGTTCCATTAATACTAATATAGCTGATATCCCTCGAATTAAGTCTAAATAAATTGAAACATTTCCCTCTAACAATTTGTTTGCCTTAGAGAAATTCGAGTAAAACTTCCTCATCTATCCGCCTTCCTCCTTCTATTTAGTTCATGATGATTAAAAGTATTAATATTTAACAATAATTACTTTTAACTATTAATAATAAGGTTTTCCAAGTTAATCTTAAAATTTATAATAAAAATCTAATTTAATGACATTTTATCGAATCTAATATTCAACAATTGCATCGTTTATTGACTATTCTTGAATAGAACATTTAAACCAAGACACCGTTAATTAAATACCACCACATATTTTCATCTTTGATAGAGGACCATAAACAGTGATTGAGATTGAACATAGGTATTCAATATTATTACTTTAAAAAATTCTAAATACTCCGGAGGAAAGTATTTAATTGACCCTTCATGTAATGTACTTTCAATTACAGAGTTACTTGAAATAAAAGACTTTATTCTTAATTTTTATATAAATTTTCGTCATGATTACTCTCTACTTTTATCTTTTAAATTCTATTATTTAAAGAAAATATAGTAGAATTATCCTAAATACGATTACTATAACATAGTTCTTCAAGTATACTTATTATCATTTTAGCTTCACTTCTACATTTTAGATCCTGTTCTTCAGACTGAACGGTGTATTTTGACATATAAATAAAATCTATATCATGTTCTTCAGCAGTTTTCATATCTGATATTGCATCGCCTATAAAAACAGCCTTTTTGTTAGGATGATTATTCAAAATAATAGATATACACTCTGATTTTGTCTTTGGAGAGCCATATATACCATTAAAATATTTACTTAGATTCCTATCTATAAAAACCTCATTAAGTTCTTTTTCATCACTTCCAGAAGCTATAAATAATTTTTTATTTAATTGGGATAACTCCACCAGCAATGCTTTACTACCAGGTGTAATATCTGCAAATCCATATAGTTCTTTACAAATATTTGCATAATTATTTAAAAATACATTATACTTATCTTCTCGGAATGGCTCTTTGGCAAAGTCACTTAAAAACTCTTTAAATTTTACATATCTTGAGATTCCAAATGTCTTTTTACAATGATTAACAAAGTTTTCAACTATTTCAGAAGGGTAGCCTTCAACAGCTTTGCCAAAGGCTTCACATTTTAGCAGATTTACATCTATAAGTACTCCATCACAATCAAAAATGATAATATCATATTGGCTTAAAAAAGCTGTTTTCATTTTTAACTCCTTTTATTAATTTTTAGTATAATAATAGGGATCTAGCCACTAATTCTGTTTAAAACATTCATACAATTAAAAGATCACGTTCAAGTATAGCTGCTTCCACACGTTGAATATCATCTGGAGTGTCAACAGCAATAGAATCGTTAGAAAGTTTTAGCATTCGAACTTCCCAACCTAATTCTAAAAATCGGAGTATTTCAATGTCTTCAATACTCTCGAGTCTTGTTTTCTCGGTTACGGCAGAAAAATCATTTAATGCTTCTCGTGGAAATGCATAGGCACATACTTGACGCCATGCCTTTTCAAAACTTTGTTCTTTATTAGAAGGGATTGGTGCTCGAGACATATAAAGTAATCGTCCATCTGGACGAAACACTACTTTTGGTATTGAGCCACTTCTGAAAAGATTCTCGTCATTTATTTCACAGTAACCATTCAATACTTCACCGGGATACTTTTCTACATAAGATATTAATAATTCTAAGTCGGTCGGGTTAAATATTGGTTCATCACCTTGAACATTAATAAACACATCTGCATCAATATACTTAACACACTCTGCAATTCTATCTGTTCCAGTTAGACATTCACTTGAAGTCATAATTACTTGAATATTATTTGATTGACAAACATCCCTAATACGTTCATCATCCGTTGCAACATAGACCTTTTCGGAAGGACATACTTTTATACATTGCTTATAAGTTCTTACAACCATAGGGAGACCATATAAATCTATGAGTGGTTTTCCTGGCAATCTTGAAGATTGATAACGAGCTGGAATTATCACACAATAATTCATAATACCCCTCCTAAAATGCGTAAACTGAACTAGTAGAAATTTTATACTGGGTAGGTGTAATAGATATAACTGGTGGTGTTGTTGGTACTTTCGTAAAAATATTCAATAATTTATTTACTTCACTTGTCCTAGGATCATCTGCCCCATACCCATCGAATCCCGCTAAAAAAATACGTGATGTATTCCCACTAGTTGCAATAGCTAAAGCATACGCAAAAACTAATGAATTAGGCAGAACACAGAAATTTGATTCAAACATAAACGTATTTTCTTGTATTGAAATACCAAAGTCTAACAAGCTCTTTCCATCAAAAGCCATTTTAATATTATCAGACAACATAGAAACTGGAATAACTAATGGTTGTGGTAGAGTTTTATGTAAAGAACTGTCTGCAAGTAACCGAACAGGATGACACGCGGCTCTAATATCAATTAAATCTGATGAAATGTGTGATTGAGTATTTAATGCAATTACATAAGGACGTTTGTTTTGGATATAATCTTCCAATGCCTTCCTATGCATAATAATACTTGGTCCAGTACCAATAATTAAAACTTCCCTTCCAGAAATTACATCTGCCGGCCTCCAAGTACCAATTGGATCAGCAGAATAAAAGTTACGTGCAGCTTCTAATGTATTAATATTAAATTTTTTTCCACCTTCAGATTTTAAATATTCAATAACAGCTAATATATCTTCTTCAATATACCTAGAGTCACTAAGCATTTCTTGAATATAAGTTGGGTGTATACCAAATTTACCTGCAAGATAGTAAAACGTATTTGTCCCCCACCCACATTGATGTTGCAATGGTTTAAAGTATCCTTCTATTAATTTCATTAATGGGGTTATATTACTAGACACCTTTCGATACTCTTCTAATTCGATTGCTAAATATTCAGTTTTAGCGTTTCCAGGACCTCTTCCCATTCCTGTAACAGTACCATCAATCCACGTCACACCTTCTTCTACAGCACGGATAGAGTTAGATAACGCATAACCCATGTTATCATGAGTGTGAATACCCAATGGTCCGGGCCAAACTTGACGGATAATTTGAATGATTTGAGCTGTGTCTTCGGGACATAAACTACCTAAACTATCAGCAAAATAGAGTACATCTAGTGGATAGAGACTAGCAGTATATGCTAAATTTTTAATTTCTTCTTCACTTCGATCTGCAATCTGCATAAGATTAAATCCAACAATATAACCTTGATTCTTCAACCAAGTTGAAGCAGGTATTGCTTGTTCAAATTCATGTACATGGCATGCTATACGAACTAAACTAACAGGTGATTCAGATGCTGGTGCAAATAGTTTAGATAAAGCCATTTCAATACCATCTGGATATTTAACCAAATCACTTGCATTAACCATTACGCCAATTTTTAAGCCTCTAGGTATATTTAGACTATTAATATAATTATCTGTAGTATACGCGCAAGCCCCTTTAAATCCATCTTTATTAAATCCTCGTAATCCCAATTCAACAAAATCCACAGATATTTCAGCCATTGCCTTCAAATAATCTTGGATTAATGATCTATCAAAATCCCAAGAATTATAATATCCGCCATCACGAAGGGTACAGTCTAATAATTTCACTTTATTCATAGTTTCCCTCCTATTTTTTAATATCTTAATTTCTGCTACGATTATTAAACAATTGATAAATAGATATTTTTTTGATTAAGCTTTTTTGATAGGATGAGTGTTTTACTATATAATCAGCCGGTATAAATATACTATTTTTCAAATAAAAATATTGCAATCTAATGATATGTTAAAAATACATAATGAGGTTCTACTCTCCCCTCGCTGAAACGCCAATAAATTGTCCGTTGTTGTCAAATAAATCATCGAGGTTAACTCTTGGAAAAACTTCCAGTTTTCCACCCCTAGTCGAGTTATAAATTTTTATACCTTTCTGATCACAATATTGCTTTGCAGATAAATATGCTTGTGTCATAGCGTAAACATTGTTTGGTAGTTGTTTAGCATTTTCATTAGAGTTGTAGTAGCTCTCATTAAAATAATCCTTACCTATCAGCTCTTTATTAATTTCAATAGTGCCATCTTTCTGTCTATTTATTGCATAGTTATTATCAACACCTATTAAATAGATATTTTTAAATCCCATATAGATTGCAAGTTGAATATTTGCATATGTTACTGTTCCATGTGTATGCATTTTTTTTGACAAATCTTCGCTAAATTTTGGCAGGCCATTTTTTTCATGTTCGTGATAGGATCTTAAAAAAATACAATCTTTAACAAACTGTTTTTTTAAGGAAGTATAACCCGCATCTGTAACAACTACAAACATCTGTTGTTTCTTCATGTTGTAAATTTCATCAAAAAAGTTGATTGCCATACGTCCATCAATAAAAGTATAGTAATAGGGTCTCCATTCAGCCTCATCTAAAAATAAATTAATTCTATTTGATGAAAAAGAAACCTGATTTTTTATTTTATTTAAATCTTCTGCAGTTAAACTTGGGCCGTTTCCTATAATAAAGCAACTTTCCCCACTGTGAATTTCTTTAAATTTTTTTACTTCCTTAGATAAAAATCTTAACCTCTTATTTATATAAAACGATCTTATTTTTCTTCTATAAGTCCAAATAAAAAAAGACAGTACTATACTAGTTATTTTTTTTATCATCTTCATTATTTTTCACCTAACATTTCATCAAAATTCCTCGTTTCAAATACATCTAGGAAAGAAACCCGAGTTGCGTTATATATAGTTCTGTCTGAACCTTCATACACAAATTTTGCTTTTTCCATTCCATTGTAAATTTCTTCAGGAGCCTGACCAGGTTTCTTTTCATCTGCTCTAATGTAGTCTTCACTAAAATAATGTTGTGAATTTCCCTCTTTATTTAGGAATGATAAATCTTTTGTTTTCGATATAGCTCCTTTAAAATTGTAATCATGCCCTAACAAATACACTTCTGAAAATCCCATATAATAAGCTATTTGGAGTAGATGATAGGAGACACTTCCAGAAGAGTATAAAGATTCCATAATATTTGTTGAAAAATTACCGCGTTTGTTTTTATAAAGGTTATTATTAAAATATATATCTGCATTAAATAGATGTTTATAAACTTTTAAAGTGAATTTTGTCTTTGCTTCAACTAAATTTATCTCTTCTACATTTTCCTCAAGCACTATTGGATCAACTACCATATAAAATGTTGGTCTCCAAGTAGTTTTATTAAATATTTTATAGATTTTATTAGAAGCAAATGTATATTCACCCTTCAATCTTTCTAAATCCTCGGGTTTCAAACTTGGGCCATTTCCAATAATAAAACAACGCTTACCTTTATATTTGTTTTTTAACCTTAGTATTTTCAAGTTATTTTTGGTTAAAGGGGTATTAATTTTTGAGAAATAATTAACAACCTTAAAGACAATAAAACATAGAGTATTATAGATCTTAATTATTCTTTTTTTTATTGTTAACATCTCCGTTCTCCTAGTACTAATTCTCCTTCATTATTGTTTTTGTAATTATTTCTTACAATCAAATCAATAAGTTCTCTAACAGCACCATTTCCACCATTAGATTTGCAAACATAATCTACTACACCAATAACTTCATCAATTGCATCTGCTGGGCAAGCTTTAAGATAGCATACATTCATACAATCAATATCGTTTACATCGTCACCTATATAAGCAACATTTTCGTAACTTAACTGATATCGATTAATAATCTCATCTAAAACCTGAAGCTTATCGTCAACTCCTTGATGAACTTCCTCAATCTTTAGTTCTGCAGCACGTCTAGCTAAAATCTCTGAATTCCTGCCAGTAATGATAACAGGTACTATATTATACTTTTCAATATTAATTAAACGGTAGCCATCTCTTACATTAAATGCTTTAAATACCTCACCATTTTCACCAACATAAATCTTCCCATCTGTTAGGGTGCCGTCTACATCCATAACTAGCATTTTTATTTTTGATAAATCCTTATCTTGTATCATACGAATATACCCTCTCCAAGAATATCGTTAACTCTTACTGTTCCTACCAGTTTCTTATCCCTAACAATTGGCAATGCAGATATATTGCGATCTTTCATCATTTTTAATGCATCTACTGCGAGCGTATCAGTATCGATATAGATTGGTGTTTTTGCCATAACATCATCTATCGACAAATCATAAACGTTCACTTCTCCTGTAAACGTTCTTCTTAAATCCCCATCCGTAAAGACTCCTATTAATTCATTATTTTCTTTTACAATATTGATAATTCCTATCGCTTTCGTGCTCATTTCAATGATAGCGTCTTTTAACTTAGTCCCCTCTTTTACAACGGCATTTCTATCCCCCGTATGCATAATATCATTCACTTTTATTAGCAGTTTTTTACCAAGGGAACCGGCTGGATGGTACAAAGCATAATTATGTTCATGAAAACCATAGATCTTTGATAAACAGACAGCTAACGCATCTCCCAAAACCATTTCAACCGTCGTACTTGATGTAGGTGCCAAATTCATCGAACACGCTTCCTTAAATTTGGGAAATACAAAAGAGTGGTTGCTGTATTTCACAAGAGAAGAATCGGGATTACCAGAGATCCCAATTAAGGTTGCACCAATTATTTTTATATTAGGTAGAATTCTTGTAATCTCTTCACTTTCCCCACTATAGCTAATAGCTATTACAATATCATTTGCTGAAATCATACCTAAGTCTCCATGTAGAGCTTCTGCAGGATGAAGGAAAAATGATGATGTCCCAAGACTTGCCATGGTTGCTGCAATTTTTCTGGAAACATGACCAGGTTTACCCATACCTGTAACAATAACTTTACCTGTACACTCAGAAATTAATTCTACTATTCTTACAAACCTATCATCTAATGCATCTTTTACTAGGTTTATTGCATTTACCTCAGTTTCAAAAACATATTTTGACTCAGAGAGAATATCTATTTGATGTACATATTTCGGTTCAGTTAGAATATGTAATTGATTCAACATCCCTCACCGCCTTGTAGATTTTAATTAATTTTTTAAGCATCACTTCGATTTCATCAAGTTTAACCATATTAGGACCATCGGACTTAGCATTATCAGGATCCTCATGTACTTCCATAAATAAAACATCTGCTCCTACAGCTATAGCTGCTTTAGCTAAATGTTCCACATATTCACGATTTCCACCAGTAGTTGTAAGGTTGCCCCCTGGTTTTTGAACGCTGTGTGTTGCATCAAAAACCACTGGATAGCCAAACTTTTTCATTTCTATAATGTTCGTCATATCTACAACTAAATTGTTATAACCAAATGTGTTACCTCTTTCGCATAACAAAATGTTTTCATTTCCAGATTCTTCAACCTTGGTAATAACATTTTTCATATCCTTAGCAGATAAAAACTGAGCTTTTTTTATGTTTACTGGCAATCCAGTTTCAGCTGATGCTATCAATAAATCAGTCTGTCTGCATAAAAAAGCAGGTATTTGGAGCATATCCACAACTTCAGCTGCTATTCTTGCTTGATACGGTTCATGAATGTCTGTTACTACAGGTACACCTAACTCATCCTTAACTTTCTTAAGTATACGGAGACCTTCATTTATTCCAGGACCTCTGAACGATGAAACGGACGTTCTGTTCGCTTTATCGAACGATGTTTTAAAAATAAAAGGAATACCAAGTAGTTCTGTAATGTCTTTCATTTTCGATGCCACTTCCATCACTTGTGCTTCTGATTCTATAACACAAGGACCTGCAATCAACGTGAATATATTATTATCTACTGTAATATTTCCAACTTTCAATGTTCTCATTATGAATTCATCCTTCCTAATTATATATTCATTATTTTAAGTGTATAAACTGGGCTTTTTCACTTTTTAACATATACTCTTCAACCTTTTCGATATCTTTAGGTGTATCCACTGAAATTGTTTTACAATGTGCGTTTATATAATAAATGTCCTTCCTATTTTCAATAAATCTAAAAGAATCGTTTTCTTCAATTTTTTCAATAGGGCCTCGTGGCGTATCATGGTAATATTGAAGAGCCTTTTTTGTAAATGCCCCTACTCCCACAAATTTCTGGTATGTATAGTTCATACCACCTTTAGGGAAAGGTATAGGACTGCGAGAAATAAACAGACAAATCCCATCTTTATTCGTTACTATTTTTAGGTTAGTAGTATCAACCACTTCAACTGGATCAGTAAAATCTGTCATAAGATTTGACACATAAAATTCTTCCTCGTTCAAATTAGCTGGAATACACTTTACTATGTCCTCGGCTTCTATCACAGGTTCGTCACCGTTGACCATTACATAAAGATCAGCATCAATTTTTTGCGATACTTCATAAAGCCTTTCCGTTGCCGTATCATGCTCCTTAGAGGTCATGATAACTTTTGCACCAAACTCTTCGCAAACGGCTTTAATTTCTTCGCTGTCTGTTGCAATGTATACCTCTTCAAAGCATTCAACTTCTTTAGAATGTGTGTAAACCCACCAAACCATAGGTTTTCCGGAAATATTTGCTAAAGGTTTATTATAAAATCTTGCAGAACCGCCTCTTGCAGGTATTACTCCCACTATTCTCATATCTTATTACCACACTTTCTAAATAATAATTTTATCAAAATCTACTCTCTCAAAAACTTCTAATTTTCCACCACGAGTTGCATTGAATATTTTTATATTGTGCTTATCTGCATATTTTTTTGCAGCTGTAAATGCTCTTGTTGATACTTCAATATTGGGAATATATAAGTCTTCTTTATCATTATTATATTCTTTAGTAAAATAATCTTTTGCTGTCTTATCAATAACAATTTCACCTTTGTCGTTTACCATTTTACTGAAATTATGGTCAACACCTAACAGATAAATCTCCTTAATCCCCATATATACCGCCATTTGAATGGCAGTGTACGCTACAGTATTCCCCCAGTATATCCCTTTAACAATGTTTTCTGAAAACTTCGGTTCCACATTCCTATCACCGAATTTAAATATATAATACTTTGCATTTTTAAAATGAATCTTATAGTCCCATGGAAAGTTAACAGGAAAAAATTTGTTTTCTATTTTTAAATTATTAATTTCTTCTTTACTTTTAAAAATCGTTTTATCATCTTCAGAACAGTAATAAGTAGGTCGCCAATCTGTTTTATCAAAAATATAGTAAATTCGGTTGAAGGCAAATGTAATTTCATTTTTTAATTTATCGAGATCTTCAACAGTTAGACTTGGGCCATTACCAATAATAAAACAGCGTTTGTTTAAATGAATATTTTTAAGAGTCCTAATGTCTTTTCCGTTTCTAGAAAAAGAGAATATTGTTTCTTTTATATACTTTTTAGTTTTATAATCTAATTCAATTATTGATTTCTTAACATTTTTCATAATGCTAAACAACCTCGATTAAATCATATATTTTTTCCATAATCACTTCTGGACTGTAATTTTTCAAAACGCTGCTTTTATCTTTTTTTAATTGGTTATATAAGTTGCCATCCCTAATTAAGGTTACAATTCCCTTATATAGACCTTCTGGTGTTGGATCTACTAGTAAACCATTTTCTTCATGACGTATAAACTCCATGGGTCCCATAGACTTTGCAACAGTAACAGGAGTATTTAAAGCTAAAGCTTCCAGTACCGTAATTGACAAAGACTCAACCAGAGAGGGATGAACGTAAATATATGCATTTTTTATATATGGATAAGGATTGGGGATAGCACCTAAAAGGTAAATGTTATTTTCTAACTTATTTTCTCTAATGCATCTTTCAATATCACCACGTTCTATACCTTCTCCTATGAGATACCATTTTACGTTATACCCGTTGTCAACCAACTTTTTACAAGCATGGACACAATTAATCATTCCTTTTTCAGGTGATAATCTACCTACACTCACTAAAGTTATAGCATCGTTATGATTGATGTCATAACTAGTTCCTTCATTTGCTTTTTGCCGGATTTCATCAACGTTAATAATATTTGGTAACGTAATGGTTTTATTATTTATACCAGCAATATTACTTACCAACATTTTATTGCTGCTTTCCGACACAGCTATGATCTTATCAAAGCTCTTGAAAACTTTAATCCAACGTTTTTTTAACTCATCTGGATAATCAAATGTACCGTGATGCCACCATGTTACCTTCTTTTTGCTGTTAATTAAATATCCAACAAAATCCGTACAGATGCCTACTCGGTATGCAATAGCGCAGTCATATTTTTTATCCAAATTGAAAAGTGGCTTTGCAAGATATAATGCCTTTACTCCCATTATTTTCTCAAGCAAGAATATTGATCTGAGCCATAACGCGAACCAATTCCTTTTCTTTATGTTCTCTAATATACATTGCTTAATGGGGCCGTAAGCTTTTGCCAAATCGTAGTAAATAATATTTACTTCTTTAGGAACTTCATTAGCATAGTCACCAAGCTCTTCAAATAATATTAAATCAATCTCATACTTATTATAATCATTACTTTTTAACACATTTATAAGAGAGTTCTCAACTCCGCCTACATTCAAATGACCATTTACAAACAAGATTTTCTTTTTCAATATCTAACCTCACAATGTACTAATGATTTTTTTTCCTATTGTTGTTTATTTGTTAATTCATCAGTAAAATGTAATGTCCCAGGCCTTCGTTTGTTCAGTACTAATAAACTATACAGTCTAACCATTTTATATTTTATTAGCAGTATACTAACCTTCGCCTTCCAAGAAACGTTAGGTAATTTAAAATCCTTAAATATTTCCTTAACCTTTGGGTGATACATGATTTTTTTAATCGTATTTATTCTCTCTTCCGTGTTGCACCCGGAATATTTTATTTGCCCTAACGTATTTAGTGTAAAATACAGCATATTAATTTTAATTTGTCTTGAAAAGTCATATTCAACTGTTCTCCCAAAATACTTTACTATCCTTTCATTTATTTTCAGGTAGATATCCCATTTTTTTTCATTATATGTATTCGTTGTAGAGTTAGGGTTGTGAAAGTAATTGTAGTAATGTCGACCTTTTAAATAGTAAAAATTAGTTGCATGATACATAATCTTCGATCCAAATATTGAATCTTCACAATAGTGTATTTCTTCATCGTAGTATAGATTGTTTTTTTGAAGAAATTCTAAATTAAATAAACAAACCCAGTTTGAAATCGTAGGTGGAAATTCGATATTCTCATACATGATTAAACATTGGTATAATTCTTTCTTTATATCATCTTTTGAATAATAACCACCACGAATCGGTTGTGTTCGATTATCCTCATAATTACCTGACTTTTTTTTGTAATCACACATAATAACATCTAAATTTAATTCTTCCGCTTTGTTAAACATCACCTGGTACATCTCTGGTTCAATCCAATCATCGGAATCAATAAAACTAACGTATTTTCCTTTTGCTAATTTTATTCCATCATTTCTAGCTGCTGATACTCTAGCATTTTTTTTGTGAATAACTTTTATCCGCTTATCCTTTTGTGCATAATTATCACAAATTTGACCCGAGTTATCCTTAGATCCATCGTCAATTAAAATAATTTCAAAATCTTGAAATGTTTGATTTAAAATACTTTCAACACAACGATGTAAATACTTTTCAACATTATAAACTGGTATGATTACGCTAATTTTAGGCGGCATCTTTTCCCTCCTTTCTGTAAATATAAAAATAATATGATTCCATGGGGTATTAATATTAGATCGACTGTTTTAGTTTATTATTAACTGATACTAATCTACCTTTATCTACTGTGAATACAATATCGCAATTTTCAATTGTGCTTAACCTATGAGCAATAATGATTAATGTCTTTTCACCTTTCAAACCATCTATTGCTTTCATAATCTCTTTTTCTGTATCGTTATCTAAAGCTGATGTCGCTTCATCTAAAAAGATAATCTCTGGATTGTGATACAATGCTCTTGCAATCCCTATACGCTGACGTTGTCCTCCGGAAAGCCTGACTCCTCTCTCCCCAACAACTGTATCTAAGCCTTCAGGAAGTGAATCAATAAAATCCTTTAACTGTGCATCTTCAATTGCCCTTTGCACTGCAAATTCGTCAATGTCTTTATCATTTATTCCAAATGCAACATTTTTCCGGATCGTTTCATCTGATAAATAAATAGATTGTGGGATATAGCCAATTTTATTTTTCCATATTGGTAAAAGTTCTTTTAGCTCTTTCCCATCTACGAAAACTCGACCTTTATCAGGTTCTAAAAGACCTAGTATTGTATCAACAATTGTTGTTTTACCAGCACCAGAAGTTCCAACAAAGGCAACAGAATTTCCAATTGGAATAGTTAATGATAGATTTTTAATGGAATATTCCTCTTGATTTGGATAACGAAAGTACACATTTTCCAATTTAATTGAATTAAGAAATGTTTTCTCACCACTATTCACCTTAACTGGTTTTTCCTCAATAGACCCATTTTCAAGTAATGTTTTTTTGCCTCCATTCTCTTTAATCAAATCGTTATATATTACCGTCAAAGCTGGTTGACTATAGCGAATTGAGGTTAGCAAAGCAACGATTCTAGTTATAGAGGGCATTAAACGAAAAGCAGCCATTGCAAATAATGACATGGTTGCCACTAATGTGGACGTATCTGTACCTTGCATAACGATAATAACCATTGTAATAAGGACAACTGATACTAATAATGTCTCGATGAAAAGCCTTGGGATTTGATCTAACGTATTTTTATAAATAGTATTGTTTGCCATTATTTTACTTTGTTTAGTGTACGAATTCACAAAGTAACTTTCTTTTCCTGTAACCTTTACTTCCTTACTTGCTCCTAATCCTTGATTTACCCATTTTATTACCTCACGATTTAATCTTTGATCTTCTTTTCCTAAATGAGTAATCTTTTTGCGGAAAATCTTAAAGAAAAGAATTACACTTCCACCCAACAATATACAAGACGTAATTGTAGCGATTGGTGCTGTAATTAACAATAAAGTAAGTATGGAAATAACGATTATTATTTCTGTTAACAATTGAAAACTTGCTAATAAAATACCTGTGAATATTTTCCCTACTTCTCCATTTACGTTTCTTAATAACTCAGCAGAATTTCGCTGTAAGTGGAAAATATATGGTTTTGTTAAATACTCCATCAGCATTAACCTGGACAGTTTTACTTTTTGATTAAATATGACTCTATATTGTACGTTGTAAAATAATAATAGATAGGCATTTTTGACAATAAATACTGATAGTAAAACGAGAACAGCAAAAAAAATAAAAGTATTCGTTGATTGAAAGTTTAACAATTGGTAGACATTTGATAAAATCGGTTGTTCTAGTATTATAGTAGGATTTGTCACAATCCCAACAAAAGGAACAATTAAACCAATCCCAAGTGTTTCAAATATTGCCGCAATGATCATCATAAAAAATAGTAATAAAAACTTTTCCTTATCTCTTTTATTAAAAAGTACCCTTAGCTTTGTTATTGTATCCTTCAATATAGTCACACCTTAAAATTAATAATTATATAAATAATTAAACTAACTTCTCAATCACTCCAAGTTTATATTATTAAATTCCTTATCGAATATTTTGTTCATTATAATGAACACCATCATCAAAAAAATATACTCTGATTTTAAACCTATTGAAAATATTGAAGCCTTCGCAAAGATATTACTCCTTTTCTAAATTATAAAACACAAATCATTCTTATTAAAGAACAAACCTTCGACATAAATCTACAATCTAATGCTAACTAATGACTTTATAGAGCTTATCTAGTTCATAACTATTGCTATAGTCATTATTTTTGATATTGTTCACTATAGTATTCTTCAATTCTTGATCACGATAAAATTCCTCTATCCCTTTTGCTAAACCTGGAACACTTGAATCACAGATTATTCCTTCAACACCATTTTCTATTTGGCTGGAGGCAGTTGGATATTTTGTAAGGAGGACCGGTTTCCCTAGTATTTTTGCTTCAGTAACCGTTACTGCTTTCCCTTCATACCTAGAAGGTTGGACATATAAATCACAATTTTTCATATAGGGATATGGGTTAGTCCTTTTACCTAAAAGGATAAAACTATCATTTAAATTATGCTTAGAAATCAAATCTTTCAATTCTTTCTCGTATCCACCGTAACCGATAATGTACCACTTAATATTGGTTAACCCTTTATCATGTAACAGCTTAAGGGCTTCTATTGCAAGGTCAAACCCTTTAACATATGATAATCTACCTACCGAGACCAAATTAAAGTTATGGGATATATCTTTAGTAAGTGGCAGCTCTTCCTCTGCCATTTTTTTTATGAAATTAGGTGAAGTTATATTCTCTATAACCATTACTTTCTCTCTCAAGGATGGATAAGTAGTTAAAAAAGCCTCCATGCATGCATCTGACACTGAAGCAATACGATCAAATTTTTCCCATACTTTGAGGTCCAAATCATTATCAATTTCCAATTTGCTATAATCAGTGTGAACCCATGCAATTTTTTTCTTGGCATTTACCTTATCTGCAATAATGTCATGCGGCCATGCATAGCTAATGGCTACATCGTATTCTTTATCAAGCTTTGGTAAAAAGAAGGAGGAGTATTTTTGAGTTAGCTGCATTTGTATATATCCTGCCCCCTCTTCCATATTTCTAGATTTTGATTTTATTTCAGCTATATACTTTGATACTACCCTAATAAAAGCTAATGAATATTGTCCTTCTTTAAGACAAAGAACAACTGGCTTTCGGAATACAGTGTACTCTCTTACCTGTGGCAATATATTCACTGATTTAGGGATTAAATTCATAAACTCGCCGACATGATGGAAGATTAAAAGATCAACATTGTATCTTTGATAATCAAAGCTTTCCAGCATATTAATTAAACTTCTTTCAATTCCGCCAATTTCCATATTATAAACAGAAATTAAAATATTCTTTTTCATTCTCTATCCTCACTTAAGAGATATATTAAACACTAAAATGTACTACCTTGTTATCACTTTTAATTGGTTTAAATTCTGACTCTCTTTTATTAATAAATATTGTATTAGGCGGAACGGTTCCTTTAACAACGCTTCCAGCAGCAACAACCACATTATCACCAATATGAGTATCCCTTAAAATGACGACATTCGACCCTATCCATACATTATCACCAATAGTCACTTCTCCTCTTACTAAATGATCAGAGGTATTTTTTTTATAATTATGATCATGGTCGTTAATGCAAACATTTGGAGCAATTTTAGTGTTTTTTCCTATCGTAATTCGGTTAACACAATTAATATTACAATTATCATTAATAAAAACATTATTTCCTATTATAAGAACCCCATCAAAATCAATCCGGAAGCTCGCATTTTTCCTTATAAAAACAAACTTTCCAATATTAATTTTTGCCTTTTTATTAAATACTTCTATCTTACTATTGGCTTGAAGAGAAAAGATGGAAGCCTTAATATTTTTAAAATATATGATCTTATAAAACCATCCTCTTAATATGCCAACTAAGTGGGAGAGATTCATGAGAAACATAATAAAAAACCCACGTTTTTTACTCTCAGATATAAGTGTCATAATTACTTTTTTAACCATACCCATTCCCCTTATACAACTAACTTTAACGATATATATTTCTTAGTCTAGCAATGTTATGACCACCTATTAGTTTTGACAGAACTAATTTTACTTTACCTTTTAATCTTTTACCTAAGGGCATCCAACTTTTATAAAAATGGTGGATGGTATATGTTTTTTCAGTAATGAATGTTTGGCAATTAATATAATCATAGGGTGAGAAGTAAGTCTGAGGGTAAAAAATTCCCATCTCATTAATCTCTTGGTATTGACCATTTGTTTTTAATCCCTTTTCTTCAAGCAACCTAGTAATAATAGCCACATTGGTTAATTCATTGAAAGTACCATCATTTTTTATGAACCTTTTTTCATGATATGAATTTAGAAATTCTTTTATTAAAGCATTACCCTTCTCTGCCCCAATCGTACTTGTTGCGATAAAGTTCTCTTGTTCAAATCCCCAAAAAGAAGGATGATGTAAAAGATCATCAAAGGGTTTATAGACCTCAACATCCGTATCTAGATAAATACCTCCGTAGTAGTAAAGAGCATACACTCGCACATAATCGCTAACAAAAGCATATTTTCCTGAGTTATATGCCTCCTGTACATATGAATTTTTATTTATATTAAAATTATTTTCATTCCATTCAATAATTTCATAATCTGGCAGATGCTTTGTCCAGCTCTCTATGCATTTTTTAACAATCCCCGGTTTTTCTTTCCCACCAAACCAACAGTAGTGGATTTTTTTAGGTATTTTTTTTATAGGTTCCATTTAGCTTACCTCAATTTTTCTCTACTCTTGATTTTTGATTTTTCCATTTAATAAATTCAATTAAAGTTTCATATTCTTTAATTTGTATTCCTGTTTCCTTTAATTCTGCTGCTAATTCAATCAAATCCCGATCCGGTTCTTGTTGAATTTCATTCGTTTTTGATGGACTCAAAAATGTTTCTATCTCAAGTTCTAGTACTGCTGCAATTCTTTTTACTACCTCAATAGAAGGATTTCGATTTAGATTACGTTCAATATTACTTAAGTAAGATTTAGATATATTTGCACGTTTGGCCAATTCAGACAAAGTTAGCCCCTTTTGCATCCGAACTTCATATATTGTATTACCGATCACGATTCATACCCCGTTTATCATAAAATAAGTTACTATGTTCTAAACATATCCGCTCTTTCCTTCCTTTTAATAACTGTTTGTTTGATATGGTAAATGACCGTTTCTATATCTGCCTCCGTCATATTTGATCCTGACGGTAAGCACAGTCCGTTATTAAAGAGGGTTTCTGAAACACTTTCTTGTTCAGTATGAGGATAATATTTCCTTCCTTCGAATACAGGCTGAAGATGAAGTGGTTTCCAAACCGGCCTTGCTTCAATGTTTTCCTCACTTAATGAACTTAGTATCTCTGTTACAGATATTCCTGCCTCTTTCTCATTAATCATTAAAGCTGTTAACCACCGATTTGAATACGTATCTTTTAACTCAGGCATAAACGTAAATCCAGGAAAATTGGAAAGTTCATCATAGTATCGTTGAAAAATTGCTCTTCTTGCAGCAATTCTCTCCTCCAATACTTCTAATTGTGCCCTCCCAATACCAGCTAAAATGTTACTCAATCTATAGTTAAACCCGATTTGGCTATGTTGGTAATGTGGTGCCGTATCTCTTGCTTGCGTAGCTAAAAACCTAGCCTTTTGTAGAGACTCACGATCATTTGAAACTAGCATACCCCCTCCGGAAGTAGTAATAATCTTGTTCCCATTAAAGGAAAAGACACCAAACTTTCCAAACGTTCCACTTGCTTTTCCTTTGTACATAGCCCCAAGTGACTCTGCTGCATCTTCAATAATGGGAACTCCAAAATCATTGCAAATCGCTGAAATTTCTTCCATTTTAGCGCTTTGACCATACAAATTTACAACAATCACAGCCTTCGGAAGGATTCCATCCTTTATTGCATCATGAAAAGCTCTTTCTAAAGCCTGTGGGGACATATTCCAGGTTTCGGGTTCAGAATCGATAAAAATCGGTTCAGCCCCCTGATAAATTATTGGATTGGCACTCGCTATAAAGGTAAGGCTCGAACAAAACACCTTATCACCTTTGCCAACCCCTAATAAAGATAGAGCCAGATGAATGGCAGCCGTTCCTGAACTAACGGCCAACGCTTCACTGGCTCCCACGTATTGAGCTATTTCCGCTTCAAAGGCATCTACATTTGGTCCTAGTGGAGCAATCCAATTGGTTTCAAATGCTTCATTTATATATTTATGTTCTTTCCCACTCATATGTGGTGAGGATAGAAAAATCCTTTTTTTATAGGTTGTTTGACTCATTTGACATCACCCCAAGTTCACTTTATTTTCTATCTTCACCTTGGCAGGTGTCCCCACAGCTAGACAATTTGCAGGGAGATCATTGATTACCGTTGCTCCTGCACCAATCATTGTCCATTCACCGATTCTTTTATTGGGAATAACCGTTGCTCCGCTTCCCGCACATGAACCCACATGCATTTTGACAGTACCAGCTATAGTACTATTAGGGCAGAGGTGAACATAATCTTCAAGTAGACTATCATGCTCTACTACTGAGCATGAATTGATAATACAATGATTTCCAATAATTACATCTGCATTAATAACCGCTTGTGGCATGACAACGGTACCGTACCCTAATTTTGCACTTGGGCTTATACTTGCTGAGGGATGGATAATGGTTACAAAGTGTTGTTCAGACAAGTCCAGTATTTCAACGACTGATTTTCTTGCTTTGTTATCCCCAATAGCCATCACAAATTTAACATCCTGATACTCTTTCTTAAGATACATAGCTACTTCAATAGAACCATACATGAGGTTGTTTATGACTTGAATTCCTTTATACTTCCCATCAAGATATCCGATAATTTGAAGGTCCTTCGTTGCTCGAATGATATCAGAAACCACTTTACTATGACCTCCATGGCCAATGACAACAACCTTCATCAACTTCCCCCTCCCATTGAGGATTTAGATCCTTTAAAGCTTTCCACCGTTGCATTCCCAGGCTGGTTAATTCCATCCGATATGATGACTTTATAAGCTGTTAAAAATAGAATTTTCATATCAAGGAAGAAAGACTGGTTCTTAACATACCAGACATCTAACTTAAATTTATCCTCCCAAGAAAGAGCATTCCTCCCATTTACCTGTGCCCATCCTGTTATCCCAGGTCTTACGTTGTGCCTAAAGAATTGCTCTTTTGTATATAGCGGCAAATATTCAACGAGCAACGGTCTTGGTCCGACCAAGCTCAAATCCCCTTTTATCACATTCCATAATTGTGGATATTCATCTAAACTGTATTTACGAAGGAATCTTCCAAAAGAAGTTAACCTAATATAATCTGGAAGCAATTGACCTTTTTCATCTCTTTCATCGGTCATTGTTCTGAACTTATACAAACAAAAAGGGATGCCATTCAAACCAGGACGTACTTGTTTAAAGATGATAGGAGAACCGAGCTTCCTTTTAATGAACCATGCAATCACGATAAAGATGGGAGAAAGACCAACGA
The DNA here is from genome assembly GCF_050586445.1 of Bacillus coreaensis. NCBI lineage: Bacteria > Bacillati > Bacillota > Bacilli > Caryophanales > Bacillaceae > Bacillus > Bacillus coreaensis. The sequence continues at coordinate 233,244 of NZ_JBOCCY010000006.1, read as the reverse complement.
ACAGAATTAAAGAAACCGTAAAATCAAATAGCCGCTTCATGTTTTGTCCTCCTCAGCTATTTGGAATCAGCTAACACTTGATTTTTTATTTCTTCTATAACATCTTTAAGTTGGATATTTTCTGCCTCTGTCCCTTTAACATATATGTTCATCATGATTGCTTGCAGTTTCTGTTGGGTTAACTGTTCAGATATAGCCATCTTACTAACCTCTCTTGTGAATCTTATTTATTTGTACTTAAAAAGTCCTCACTTGGAATAATGTGAGGACTTTCAGTATCTTGATTTTTATCGTACCCTTCGGGATTATTAATCTGCCATCGCCATGCATCTTCACACATTTCGTCTATCCCCATCTTAGCAATCCAGCCGAGTTTTTTCTTAGCTTTTAATGGATCAGCGTAGCAAACTGCTACATCACCAGGTCTTGAATCAACTATTTCAAAAGGAATCTTCTTGCCTGAAGCTTTTTCAAATGCAGAAATTATATCTAAGACACTATAACCTTTTCCAGTACCAAGATTGTACACTTCAATCCCAGTTGAATATGTAATCTTTTCTAAAGCTTTCAAATGGCCTAAGGCCAAATCAACTACATGAATATAATCCCTTACACCCGTTCCATCTTTGGTCGGGTATTGATTACCAAAAACATTCAGCTTCTTTAGTTTTCCAACGGCTACTTGTGCGATATAAGGCATAAGATTATTGGGAACGCCATTTGGATCTTCACCAATTTGTCCACTGTCATGAGCACCAATAGGATTAAAATATCTTAAAATAGATATACTCCAGTTATTATCTGATTTATAAAGATCTTGTAAAATTTCTTCAAGCATTAACTTTGTACGTCCATAAGGATTTAATGCTCCTAAAGGGCTATCCTCCGAAATTGGGAAATATTCCGGTACTCCATAAACTGTTGCAGAGGAACTGAAAACTAATTTTTTTACATTAAATTTTTTCATCATCTTGCATAGGACAAGAGTGCTTGAAATATTGTTATGATAATATTGAAGAGGATGATAGATAGATTCTCCAACTGCTTTCAAACCTGCAAAATGAATAACTGCTTCAATATTATTTTCTAAAAAAACTTCTTCTAAACTATTTTCATCCAACAAATCATGATTATAAAATTTAAAAGAACAGCCTGTAATTTCTGTTATTCTTCTAATTGCTTCTGGCTTGCTATTAATAAAATTATCCAAGACCACAATTTCATGACCTGCATGTAGTAATTCAATGCATGTGTGACTACCAATATATCCAGCTCCTCCAGTAACTAATATAGCCATTTATTCCCTCCTGTTATGATTCGTAGATATGAATTTTTCTTAACCCAAGTAATTACTTGTGTACTTTATATTTAGGTTAATTACGGTTTCGTAATAATAATATGCAAAATAGCATACTACTATTGCATAATATACAAGCTTTTGGTCTTTTTCTCTAAAAACCTTGATAATCCATGAAATTAAGATTATTTGGTAAAGTTCAAAATAAATATTAAATCTGGCAAAAATCCAGTTTCCGGTCGAAATAATCATAAAGGATAAACCGATTAAAGCCATGTTTACAATAAAGTCACTTTCTGGATATATTTTCCTCAGTTTTTCTCTACCAAAGAAAGCTATGACCAGGGGAACTGCAAACACGATCACCCTTAAAATATTTGCTCCACCTTCATTAAAACCACCGTAAACACCGTATTGACTATCCTCAATGGCAGTGAATAATACTTTGGAAAACTGATTAAAACCAAGAACAATTAGTATAGAAAAGAATAATAGGATTACAGTTGCCTTTGACCAAGCTCTATATCTAACTAAAAAATATATCGGAATTAATATGAGTGCACTTTGGTGGAAAAGTGATGCAAAAATTACTACTAATATATATCTAAACCAATTTCCTTCAATTAAATATTTTGTAGCTGTAAAAATAATAGCTGTTGCTAAACATTGTTTAATTCCATTCATTGTGACTAAAAACAAGCCACCCGTTATATACACATAGATACTTAATTCAAACAACCTTGAGTATTTATATAATCCAATAATGATAAGAACATTAGTTATTACAGCAGTGGTAAATATTAATATTTGCGGATCTTCTGAATATCTTTGTAGAATCATTTGAAGAACACCAAACCCAATGTCATCTTGAGATTGGATTAATTCCCAGGTAAAATTGTTAATGTTGTAGGTATGCATATAGAAGGGGGTATCTCCAATATTATTACGTAGTCCAGAAACTAAAATAAAAGATAATATGGTACCAAACGCCAATAATTTATTTGGTTTTATTGACACCAATGAACCATTTAATACTAGCGTGTTGGAAAAATAACGTGAAAAAAGTGAAAATAAAAATACTATCGCAAGATTGATCCAGAGAACAGTCATACAATAGGTCCTTTCAGGATTTTTTATATAATTTAATATCTTTTACCTTTTTTAGACAATTTTCTCTATATATGTGTGAGTAAAGAAGGTACAAGACTTCCTCCTGTTTATTTAATCAATTCCTTGTCTAAAGTAGCAGATAGATAGTTTAATAATGGAGTTTTTAAATCCTTATGCTTCAAGGCAAATTCAATTGTTGTTTGAATAAAGCCCATTTTTTCTCCTACATCATGTCGAGTTCCTTCAAAATCATATGCATAAACTGCTTCGTATTGATTTAATCCTGCAATGGCATCAGTTAACTGAATTTCTCCCCCAGCCCCTGGTCCTTGTTCTCCTAAAATATCAAAGATTCTAGGGTTTAAAATGTAGCGACCCATAATGGCTAGATTTGAAGGAGCCTCTTCCATCTTAGGTTTCTCTACTAAGCTATTCACACTAAAGGATCGTTCACCAATTTCATTGCCATTTACAATTCCATAGCGTGATACTTCTTCCATAGGAACCTTTTGAACACCAAGAACGGAAGCTTGATATTTTTCATATTGATCAATTAACTGCTTTAAACATGGTTTTTCAGCTTGAACAATATCGTCCCCAAGGAGAACTGCAAAAGGTTCATTCCCAATAAATTTTCTTGCACACCAAATGGCATGGCCTAAGCCTTTGGGCTCCTTTTGACGAATATAATGGATATCTGCCATTTGTGAGGATTTTTGCACTTCACTTAGTAACTCAAACTTTCCTTTTTCAATTAAGTTTTGTTCTAGTTCAAAAGAGTTATCAAAGTGATCTTCAATCGCACGTTTTCCTTTTCCGGTAACGATAATGATATCTTCAATCCCTGAAGCAACAGCCTCTTCAATAATATATTGAATCGTTGGTTTATCTACGATTGGTAGCATTTCCTTTGGCATCGCCTTTGTCGCTGGAAGGAATCGAGTTCCTAATCCTGCTGCTGGAATGATTGCCTTTTTTACTTTTTTCATTTTTTTCCCCTTTCTTACCCTGAAATAGATACAACAGTTGCTTTCTTTCTCTTCACCTTATTGTTCGCTAGGCTAACTAACACTTCTTTTAACTTTTCCTTTTCCATGGTGTGGAAGGTTTGGACTATCTTATCAATATCCTCGAGATAAAGTGTAGCCGGTTTTCCAATATATATATTCGGAAATACTTGTTTTTCCTGTACTTCATCATCCTTTAAAAGCTCTTCAAATAACTTTTCACCGGGGCGGATTCCTGTGAATTCAATTCCTATTTCTTCTATTGTATAGCCTGACAGCTTGATTAAATTCTTTGCCAAGTCTACAATTTTCACGGGTTCTCCCATATCTAAGACGAAGATTTCTCCTCCACGTGCTAGTGCACCTGCTTGAATGACTAGTCGAGAGGCTTCTGGAATGGTCATAAAATATCGAATCATATCTGGATGGGTGACTGTAACCGGCCCACCTTTGGCAATCTGCTTTTTAAATAATGGAATGACACTACCACGACTACCTAGTACATTCCCAAACCGTACTGCAACAAATTTCGTCTTACTTTTTTGATCCATGTTTTGAACGATCATTTCTGCAAGTCTTTTCGTTGCTCCCATCACACTGGTTGGATTCACAGCCTTATCTGTCGAAACCATGACAAAGGTTTCAACCCCATGCCAGCGAGCTGCTTCCGCCACATTTCTTGTACCAATAATATTATTTTTGACCGCTTCTTCTGGATTACGCTCCATTAACGGAACATGCTTATGAGCTGCTGCATGATAGACCACTGCTGGATGGTGAGTACCCATCACATTCATCATTTTCTTAGCATCCTGTAAATCAGCAATTTCCGTCACATACTCAATTGGGAGGTGTCCAAACTTTTCTTTTAGCTCTTGCTCAATGGAGTAAATACTATTTTCACCGTGGCCAAGCAACACAAGTTTCTTTGGTGAGAACAAGGATATCTGCCTACACAACTCTGATCCAATAGAACCACCTGCCCCAGTTACTAGTACGACCCGATTAGTAACATACTCCGAGATACGATCCATATCAAGAACCACAGGACTACGACCAAGTAAGTCTTCTACCTCAACATCCCTAATACCACTAACAGACACTCTTCCCGTCACAATGTCCTCTAGCATCGGAAGAATTTGAGTCTTCGCCTTTGTTTTCGCACATTCTTGAAAAATGATGTTCAAGTCTTTTCTTCCTAAAGAAGGAATGGCAATAATGATATTATCTATACCTAGTGAATCGACGGTTTTAGTTATTTGACCAATGCTCCCGACTACCGGTAGCCCTAGGATGTCTAATTGATGTTTATTAAGATCATCATCTATAAATGCAATTGGTTTTAATACGGAATCACTACTTCTTAGTAACTGTCTTGCCACCATGGTTCCTGCAGAACCTGCACCAATAATTAAAGCTCTCTTTTTTACTTCAGATGAACGCAAATAGTTATCACGATATATTCTCCAACAAAATCTTGATCCACCAATCATGGACATATGAAGAAGCCATGTAACGGCCAAAAGTCGGAAGTAGATCTCTCCAAGCATAAACTGTTGAGTTAGTGCTGCTGTCAGTATAGACAACGTCACCACTTTACATATGATGATCATTTCTCCTACGCTTGCATATTCCCATGCCTTTTTATATACATGTAAAAGCAATGAATAGACATGATGACTAAGCACGATCGCTAATGAGCTTAATACAATTGGTGTAGTGATGACACCAGTACTTGCATTTGTCAAGAAGAACCCAAAGAAGATGGCTGTTAATACAATGAAGGAATCAATTAATATAAATAATGACACTCGCTTCTTATAAGACAATTTTTATTCCCCCTATTCGTCTTACGACTTAATCTAATGTCACATTTCTTCGTTGAATGGCATAGTCAATGATCTTTCTAATTTCTTCTAGCTGCTCACGTGTTGCCTCTTGTTTTATGTACCTCACTGTCTTTTTAAGCGACTTCGGAAACTTATCAATATTACCCATCAATAATCGAACTCCTTAGGAATAAAATAAAAAACTTAACTATACGTTTTTCTGTGTAAAAGCGTATAGTTAAGTTTTTTATGAATAAAACAGGGCATCTAACCCCACCTCACATCACACTATCGACGACTCGCGTCTAAGGTTTTACACCCACAGCATAACCGAGTGCCTCCATTGATATAGGTTAGGAGGCATCACCTTTCAAATTGTTCTATTGTGAACATGATAATTCTTAATTAAGAACAAATGAGTTAAAAAAATTAGCTTACTTGATTTACAATTACACCAACTAAAGGAGCCTTCGCAAATTCTAAGACCTTCTTAGATTCTTGAGCTGCCTCCAGTTTGGTTTTTGCTTTTTGTACAACTAGAATGACTCCGTCACACAAGTTTGCTAGAACCTTGGTGTCTGTTACCTCAAGTACTGATGGTGAATCAACCAAAATAAGGTCATAGAGTGGTTTTATATGTGATAACAATTCTTTCATTTTCTCTGATTCAAGTAGCTCTGCGGGATCCATTGGAATCGGACCACTTGTTAATAAATCTAGATTATTAATATTACATTTTTTAATTGCTTCACAAAGGGGTGTTTTCTCACTAAGAACATCTGTTAAGCCAACTTCATTAGTCACTTTAAATAGTTGGTGAATAGTTGGATTTCTAAGGTTCCCATCAATAAGAAGGACTTTTTCTTTTTGCTGAGCAATGGAAATAGCTGTATTAGCAATAATGGTTGATTTTCCTTCAGATTGCCCTGGAGAGCTAACCACAAGCAAATTGTTTTTCTCATCTTCATTTAGGAAGTGAATATTCGTCCTTATCGTTCGAAACTGTTCAGAAATGATTGATTCAGGATTTGAGTAGGTAATTAAGTTCCTCTTCTTAATCTTTGTTAATTCCTTACGTCTACTAAATACCAATAGAATCACCTCGATTATTCACGCTTATCTTTTTGGTTTTGTTAATATTCTTTTTGGACATTATGGATACACTCCCCAAAATAGGGACTTCTAGAAGTTCCTCAACTTCCTGCTCTGAGCGAATGGATTCATCCAGCGAGTCAACCAAAAATATTAAGCCTATCCCTATGACAATGCCTCCAATAATAGCGGCCCCCAATATCTCACTTTCATTACTCTCATTAATAGGAATTGGATTTACCTGTGCATCCGAGAGTAATCTAACATCATCAAAATTCATAATATTAGGAATCTCTTGAATAAAGACACTGGCAGTTGTATTGGCAATTTCTGCTGCTAGTACAGGATTTACATCAATGACACTGATTTTCACCACTTGTGTCTCATCAATACTTCCAACCTGAATACTTTGAGCTAAAGATTCTGGTGTTCTCTCAATACCAAGTTGATTTATTACCTTCTCTAATACTGTTTTGTCCTTAATGATCACTTCAAGTGTCTTTCGTTGCCCTCCATCCGCATTAATAATGATATTAGTAGATGAACTATATAACAGCGTTGTTTGATTGATCGAACTGTAAAAATAACCAAACAGGGCTGCTAATATTGTGATGGTTATTCCAATCCAAGCACGTTTCTTTAAAACTCCAAGTATTTCTTTTAGATTTATTTCCTTAGCGATGCGTCGATCTGTTTGTAATCGCCCCATACATACCACCTTGTTCTCTTTGTATTGTATAGTTCTAAATAAAGAACAACCACTACAAAAAAATAGACTTCCTTTGTGGAATCCACTTTTTCGAACTAATATTCTTTATAATAAATATATTAGTTCTTTATAAAGAACAAGTCAATCGATTTTTATATATTTTATAAAGAAAAGGTAAATCTTATTGAATTGCTTCAAACTGTTGATTACCAAGCAAGTGACTAAATAACCCTCTTCGATCCTTCGCCAACTGATTAAACTTTCCTGATTGAATAATCTGCCCTTGATCTAAGACAATGACCTGGTCAGCATTTCGAATCGTTGATAAACGATGAGCAATCACAATAATCATCATTTTCCCTTTTAATCTATCAAGGGACTCCTGAATTTTTCTTTCATTTTCTGTGTCTAGAGCACTTGTAGCCTCATCAAGTACTAATATTTCTGGGTTACGTAAAATGGCACGAGCTAAAACAACACGTTGTCTTTCCCCACCGGAAAGTCGAATTCCTCGGTCTCCTATTAATGTATCTAAACCATTTGGGAGATTTTTCACAAAGTCAGCCGAAGCGAAATCAAGTGCTTCCCATAAATCTTCTTCAGTTGCGGATGGCCTTGTAAGTAGTAAATTCTCTCTTATCGTTGTGTTAAATAAGAAAGGATCTTGAGGTACATAACTAATAGATCGCCTCAATCTTAATAAGTCCTCTTGAGAAAGTTTTACACTGTCAATTAAAATTTCTCCTCGTTCAGGCTGATTTAACCCCATAACTAAATCGACTAACGTACTTTTCCCCGCACCGGAGGGACCTACAATAGCAGTCATCTGTTTAACTGGAAAGGATATATTAATATTTTTTAAAGAATATTTATTATCTTCCTGACTGTAACGAAAGTACACATTTCTACACAATATATTATGGGATATCTCTAGTCTCTGCTTATTCTTTTCATCTAAATCTTTAAATTCTTTAGCCTTTCTTGACTCATTTCTTAGCTTAATTACTGCTTTTAGAGCAGGAACGATGGTTGCTATTTGTTCAAGATTTGATTGGATTCCCGTTACACGAGGCCAAAGTCTTGAAAAAATAACTAGGATTAACATAAGTTGTGCTGTCTGTGCTTGAAACAAACGGACAGAAATAAGGATAAAAATGGCAATTAATGCTACAGATGAAATTTTATAATAGAATTGTGAAGAGGTTTTTAATTTAATATACTCCATCTGTTCTACGTACATTTTTTGTGTAATGGAATGAAACCATTCCATTCTGGAGTTTTCAAGATTATTACTTTTTATTTCCTTCATTCCATTAAAATTATCGGTAATTCCTGCTAAGAAGTTCTTTCCATTTTCTGAAGTCTTGTTTCCTAGTGCGCTAGATTTTTTGATAAAACCTCTAGAAAATATCGCTAATACAAGCCCACTCATTAATACGAAGGCTGTTATACTCGGTGCCAAAAAGAAGGCAATACCAATCTGAATGATGGTAAAAATGATGGAAGTAATTAATTGTAAAAAGACATTTGTACCTGCACTAACTCTTGCTAACTCTGCTGTAATCGTATTAATAATATCTGTCTTTCTCCTCTTAATGTAAAAATCCCAATTTGCTAATAACAAATCTCGGTACATTTCAACACGTAAATGTTTGGCATAACCATGTTGTATTTTCACATTTTTTACTGTTATATATCTTTGAATGGTATTTAGAATCACGTTAACAAAGACAAATAGTCCAAGAATTAGAATAAGTCTTAGTTCCTCCGGTATTTTATTTAATACTTGAAATACCAAATATAAAGGCATTGTCTTTTCATTTACGTTCACCATCCCGCTGTAGGTCACTAGTGGTAACAGCAATAACATACCCACCCCATCTAATAAACTGATCAATACCATACCTAGAATATTCAAATAAAGTTTTTTTCCAACAAAAGAGTATAACTGTTTATAAAAATATAAAACCTGTTTCATTGAATATCCTCCTATGATAATACATGTCTACTCTTCCTTTTCCATAACAGTAAAAATGGGCGTAGCGGAAAATATAGGAAATGTAACTTTTTGGGTAATGGTAAAATTTCAGCATCTGTATAAAATGGATGTAGAATACTAAATAAATGCACTATTTTTTGTTGAAGAGACATTTGTGAAAACAAGTGCCTAGCATGGTATTTAGAAATTTCTATCGGCACTGGATCATTATGTAAATTGACCATATTTTCAAGATAAAAAACAGCATCCTGAGCTAGTTTTTTTGATTCACTTTTCGTTATTAAATCCCTCAAATCGCTCGGTATTGTAGTTTGAAACAGCGAATCGGATAATACTAATGATTGACCAGCCACTTTTTCGGATTGACATTCTTGTAGAAGCAGAATAACATTCTTCCAATCTAAATCCTTTTTAAGAATCTGATGAATATCCATAAGCCAGCGGAGACGCGACCACCCATGACGAGCACCATGAGTTACAAGGAAGTAGAACAAATCCTCTTCTCCCAAATAATAAATAGGATTGTCTTTTAATACACACTCTCTTTTTCTACTCCATAAATCTGCAAAAGACGGTTCGTTACTTGGTGCAGGATTTAGTCTCCAATGTATTTCTACCTTTGTTCGATGAGTTTTATGAAAATAAGTAAAATGATGGTGTCTCCATTTCCAATCTCCTAATAAGGATTTAATATAGTCATCCTTTTCATATCCCAGACTAACTAAAGTGTTTTCAACTGCTTGAAGATTAACCATAGATGTTAAAATATCCAAATCTCCACACGTTCTACTTGATAAATCACCATAAAGGTCTCTTGCTAATATTGGCCCTTTTAAAAACAAAATTTTAATTCCGCATTTTTGTAAAGCATGATTGATCATTTCCATTTCTCTAGAGAGAAAAAGCATGTGAAAAGTATTTTTTTCGTAAGATATTTTTAACTTTTGAAGTACATTCCCGGGAATCGACTGAATGTTTGCTTGAATCAGTTTCTTATATAGAGCGGGGTACAGGCGATGATGGTGTGATTGCTTTAGAAATAAGTCCCAATTTATTTGTTTATCTTTAATTAGTGGATTATTATCTTCAAGTATGTCCAAAATTAATTTTAATTCAGCTGGGATATTGGATAGGTTAATTACGCATTCGCTCTTCATGGCTTTCCCCTTTTTTACTATCTGTTCTTTTTGCAAACATACTTACAACTGTAAACCTCTTCATTTCCTCAGCACCGGATACATAAAAAGGGCCACTACGCAGCCATGCATGTGCAATTAACTTGCCGTCTATTTCTCTAGCAGTCCCCAAATATAAGGTACTATCAATCTTTCTTCGTTCTAACATTTTTAGTCCAGCAATCCCTTTCACAAGACATTGGCTTTCCCAAAAAGTATATTTACTCATTAGATGAATAGCTGAGGAAATATCTCTTATTATCTGTCTTTGACTTTCGATAAGATCATGATGGGTCTCTTCCATATAATCACCTAATATAGGTACAACTAGGGAGAAGTTTCTCAGTTTAAGTATTCTTGCCCATCCTAAAAATATAAATGCTTCGCATAATAGAATCTTTGTTTTTGTTTCTAATAATAAAAAATATTTACATTTCGAGAACCATTTCATTTCTAAGACCTCTTATAGAATGTGTAATATCTTACACTACTTTTACTAACCCTTCTTTTAGTAAATGATTAAGAAAAGTTATGACTTGTTCCTCACATTCCTCGTGCTCAATCTCATACATTTCCGTTAATTTAGTAATAACATCTTTTACCATAGTAGATTCTTCTAATAAGCCCCAAATAGTGCCGCCACTTTCACCCAAGTTATAGTACTTTCCATTTTCAATACTAAGCATTACCTTTTCCCCACCCATATCACTTACGATATTTCCTTCTACTTGCTTCACATAATCAGTTAACAGAATCTCTTTTTCCTTTAACATTTTTTCACTCCTTATCTATTGTAGTTAAGACTAGATCGGTTAAATCATTTATGGTAAGACGAGTAGCCGGTCGTTGTAATTGGTACATAGAAGTTGCTCCCGCCACCGCAGTTGTTAATTGAAAATGCCATTCTTGAATATTTAATCGTTCAACTAACAACTGTCGGAAAGTATGATCGTATAATTTTTTAATTTGTTCTAGTTTATTAATCGGGCGAAGGATCACATCCTCTTCCTTGCCTTTCATAAGTTCAAAAATCCCGCCTAATTCCATTGGTTCTAGATGGAAATGGGAAGAAACAGGAACGATAAACTTTGTTTCACGATCAAATATAGATGAAAACTGATCTGCATCAACTCGAAAAGCATCCAGGCTTTCTTTCCAAAGCTTTTGTTGTGGATATGCTGGAGTTACCATAGGCTTGTTATCAATAAATGAAATAGGAATTATATCATCACTTAATAGCCTATATCCTTTTGAGAGCAAGGCCGCAGCAAGTGTAGATTTTCCTGCTCCTGATTCTCCAACTATCCCATATGCTTTATTATTTATAGAAATAGCACTTCCATGAAGTGGTAGAATCCCTCTTTGTAAAAGAAGCGCTCCCATACAAGAACCTAGTATATATAAACGTATTCGATCCTCCAAATCAGACTTTAATGGAGAAACGGCTATGTTATTTCCATTTTCAATACAGAAAATTGCTGTCTCAGGTATATGAATCCAAACTACATTATCTTCTACAACACAAAATCTATTAAATGCTTGAAGATTTCTCCATGCATCCTGTAAGTCCTTAATTTCAATATTAATATCAACTAAGTTCGGTTTTTCATCCATTTTCATTAATTCTGGTAGTTCAAATTCACTACTAAATATCATTCCAAATGCCCTATAAGTACTCCTTTGAAGTGTTTTCAATGAATTACCCCCACGGTATTACAAAAAATTCAATACGCCCTCATACCTTTTCATGCTATGAGGGCGAAATTGATTCGTCTAAGTATAATAACTATTAGCTGTAGTGAACCATTTCGTCCTGATCTGGCTGAACTGTATCAGGAGTTTTAATCCCTGGGCCAGCCATAGTCATACTTACATTAAGAACTTCTAACTGTGGTGCTTTCCATTCTTTCTTCATACTATCACCTCCTCTCAAGATTGTTTATTTATAAATCGATATAGGATAAGACTTCTCATTAAAATTTTATTTTCGAACTCAAACACAAAATTATCTGTTGGATTCTTTTTCAAAACTGATATCGCATTATTTAAGGTTTTTTGATTAATGAAACCAGAAAAACTTGAATCATCTCTCATCATTTCAAGCTCACATATATACTGGTCCAAGGTAGGTTTCATACGATGAATTCCATCTGCGCCTTGGACTCCTTTTGTGCTCATATTTAATCGAATTTCATCAGGTAAGTGCCCTTTCGCAGCCCTTCTAATTAGTGCCCTATCCAACCCATTTTGAACATATTGATCTTCAGGGACAGATAAGCAAAAACGAATAACTCTTAAATCATTTGTTGGATCCCTGTCAACTAGACCATACCTTAAGGATAATTTGGAACCATAGGTCCCTGACGTATTCCAATAATAAACCTTTTGAAATTGATCCATTCTAATTTGGAAAACATTTGATTGGATTTTCCCTTCAATATCAATACCATGATCCTCAAGTTTCTCTAAAACCTTTGTCCTACTAGCAAAACCTTCATTTATATAAGACGGGAACAAATCTTCTTGTTTAATTTTCGTAAACATCTTTTTGTTTACTAATGAAATAACTCTACTCTTCTTTACACCAAACTTATTAGAATATGAGTTAATCTCTTTATAAAATTTAATAAGTTTTAACTGCCTTAATAATAATCTGTAGTATTCAAAAGCTGGCCCCCAAGATATTGACCAATTACCCCTTTGACCATTGAGAAGAACTCCGATCCCATTTTCCTTTGCTACTTCAAAAATCCCTCTTAACCAGTAGGTATTTTCAAAGAATTTATACGGAGTTTCTAGTACATCTATCCATTCGTCAATTTCAGTGTAAGAGTTTCTTTCCTTAAAACTATGAAACTGGGATGATATATTCCCCACATAATTCACTGTTTTTTCAACCATTGGTTGTTCGTTTGCTATCCTACTTTTATGTGTCCAATTAACAAAGTCATCTACAGGGACGTAACTAAAGGTATGTAATTTTTTATCTTCTAGAAGTAGTTTTTTGGCAGCAAAGCTAGCAACCGAGCCGGAATCTAACCCTCCACTTAAATGAGCTCCAACATTCAGATGTGTCCGTAATTTTGTATTCACAGCATTAGTGAATACCTCAAGAAATGCCTCTACATATTCCTCATCTGACTTTAAATAGAGCTTTTTATCGTTAGTTAGGTAGCAATATCTTGTATGCTTCACCTCCTCATTACGTATGGTAATAGAATGTGACGGTGGGAGCTGTTGTAGCTTTTGATACACCGTAATATTAGGATCCACGGACTCATACATCCCAGGATTCGCCAAATACTCCGCTATCCACATTTCATTTAATTCAGCGCTAACAAACGGCAACCCCAAAATTGGCTTCATTACCGTACAAAACACAAACTTTTGTCCATCTCTAAAGTAATAGAGCGTTCGACTACCTGAAAAATCTCGTGCCCCAAATAATTTCTGCTCTTTCTCATCCCAAATCATAAAGGCAAAGTCACCAACTAAATACTTAGGTGACTCCTCGCCCCATTTATGATAAGCAAGAAGAATCAGTTGGCTATCTGTGATTTTTTTCTGATCTTCTCTATGAATTTGTAGAAGTTGAAAAAGCTCATCACGATTGTCAATGATTGCATCGGCTGTAATAGCTAGCCCTCTAGTATAGTCATAGAATGGTAGTTCTTCACCTATTGATTCTGGTGTGATCCATTGAGCATGGCAACCAAGAAACAGACTATCCTTATGCCAGGTTTGTATGTCGTTGGCAGGAAATTTTTCTAGAGCTTTCATCATACTAGCACTATGTTCTATTGAGACGGGTTCCCCGTTTAAATTTAAGATTCCAGCAATTGCGCTCATGGTTCCTCCTGATTACAAACAATCTGTATTTATGAACTCTAACTTGTTCTCATTAAAGAACAACGTTCCCAAAAAAAAAATCGTCTCTTTAAGTGGTTTATTGTAGTTCTCTATTGAGAACTTAATTCGATAAACTAAAAATACCACCTTCCTTTACAATAGTCAATCTACTTTTCAAAATTTACAAAAATAAAAAAAGACATCCCATTCAAATGTCTACAAGATCAATAATGCCGTTCCAATTGTAATTAAAACTGCTCCTGCTATCGTGTTCTTTGTCGGCTTTTCCTTTAATATAAAAAAGCTAAGCACCATCGTGATTACGACACTGAACTTATCAATCGGAGTGACTACACTCACTTTTCCAAGTGCAAGTGCTCCAAAGTAACAAAGCCATGAAAGTCCGGTTGCTACTCCTGACAAAATCAAAAATATGTACGAACGTTTCGAAATGGTTTTTAACTGACTGCCGGTTTTTTGAAAAAAAACAATTCCCCAAGCGAATAAAAGAATGACAACGGTTCGAATGAAGGTTGCCACGTTTGAATCAATTCCTTCAATTCCGATTTTAGCCAAGATATTTGTGAGCGAAGCAAACACCGCTGAGAGTACAGCTAACCAAATATAAGATTGACCAACTCGTACTTTATCTTTTTCTTTATTTTTCCCGATTAATACAAATGTTCCGATGGAGATAATAAATCCTCCTGCCATAACTAAGGTAGTCGCAGGCTCCTGTAATACAACAAATGAGAGAATAATGGTCAACACGACACTTGCTTTATCAATTGGAACCACTTTGGATACATCACCGATTTGAATAGCTTTAAAAAAACATAGCCACGATAAACCTGTTGATAATCCTGACAACATCAGATAGAACAATGCTTCTCCAGACATCTTAAACACAGCGTCCGTCTGTTTGGTGATGACAACCATAACAAAAGCCATAATTAATACAACAACTGTTCGTACAGCAGTGGCAAGATTTGAGTTAACATTTTCGATTCCGAATTTGGCTAGAATGGCCGTTAGTGCCGCAAATAGGGCCGCTAAAAACGCTAATATAATACTCACCTGAATCAACTCTTTTTCGTTTTTTATTTTTAATATTCCACTGTTATGCAGTGCAATTCTTTATATTTTATTTTCGTTAATCACCAAGCATTCGTCCAGTTTTAACCACACAAAAACGAGATTACTACCTATCTAGAAATCTCGTTTTTATTAGACTAATGTATCCTCGGTTTTTATTTTCATCGTAACTGTGCTTTGTCATACTAGGATTGCGTGCTAGATATATTTAATTCCTCCGCAGCAGGAACAATATCAGAAGCATTTTCTGTTTCCTTCCTATAAGTGGATTACCCAGCAGTTGGAACAGCCATTTGCGCAGACTCCTCTTCAGCTTCGCAATCTCTTCCTTCTCATGCGCACATTCCTGAACCGCCTTATAGTAATACCAATAGAACATATCCAAGTACGTTTTGAGTGATCTCCGGTATAATTGTGCCTTACCTATGGAACGCAAAAAAATAGCACGATCCTCCAGCGCATAGGCTTTATCAGCCTTCCGAATTGTGAAGGTTGAGTTCACAATACTCTCAGGACGCTGATAGTAATAGTATAATGGTTGCGGAATATAGGTAATCTTCGAGCACTTATATAGCAGTCTATGAATAATATGTACATCCTCGAACAAAACCCCATCCTTATAACGCAAGTCATTGAAAAGATGCCGTTTATACAGCTTGTTCCACGCAAGCACCCAATGAAGGCCGTTTTTTTTGCCAGACTGGTGATCTTCATCTACGTTTAGCAGCCTGTCGATTGCTTGTAGATTCGTATAATGATAAACTTCGGGCACCTCAGTAGGTAACACTTGTGAGATTTGCTCTTCGTTTGTCCTCACATAATTGCACATGACTATATCTGAAGAATGAATTCTCGCTAGTTCGTGCAGCGTCCCAATCATCTCCTGGTGAATATAATCATCGCTGTCCACGAATACGATATACTCGCCTTCTGCAACATCGAGCCCCGCATTCCTCGCCGAAGACAAACCACCGTTAGGCTTATGAATCACACGAACATTCGAATGTTGTGAACCATATAAGTCGCAAAGCCCGCCACAACCATCGATAGACCCATCGTTCACTAAGATCAGCTCAAAGTCTTGGAACTTTTGCTCCAAGATGGAATCAACACACCTGCGTAGATACTGTTCTACGTTATAGACGGGAACGATAATGCTCACTTCTGCTTTCATATTTTATACCTTCCCTCAGCTTAATATATGTGAATACAATATCTCGAGCTTCTCATCCGTTGAATCCAATCCTCTCATACCCACTTGGGATATAAATCTCTTACGGATTTCTTCATAATCGAATAGTTTCTTTAATGCTGAATATAATGCATCTTCATCAATCGTTACTAGAAAACCTGTAACATCGTCCTCAATCTGCTCCACCGAGCTATTTGTGACCGTTGCAACGATAGGCTTTCTCAGGCACCGAGCCTCAGCTATTGCTAGATCATAGGCTCCTATTCGTGAGGGCTGCACGTAGATATCACAATTCTTCATATATGGATACGGATTCATTTGATTCCCAAGAAGAACAAGCTTTTCCTCTAACCCCATCTGTGCTGTCCGTTGTTCTATGTACGTTCTTAACTTTCCCTCTCCAACGCAATACCAACGTACGTTGTACCCATCAGCTATTAGCCTCGCGAGCACACCCGGAATGAGATCCTGCCCTTTCTCTTTGGATAATCTGCCGACCGTCACTATCCGGAACCCATCAAATTCATCATCGAAGCCCGGACCCTGATCAGCCTTCGTCAAGATCTCTTCGCTAGAAATAAAGTTATACATAACATCCACTGTGCTTCTAATCTCGGGGAGAGTCCTAATGAAGCTAAGTTTAGATTCGTCAGACACACAGAATATTCTGTCGTACCCACTGTACATCTCTATACATGCAGAATGATGAATATTGGGAAACTTTGAGATATCGCTGTGCACCCATACGAATCTCTTTTTCGCTTGGACGTTGTGGAGGGTATACCAATCAATAAAGCCGCATGGAAAAAAATAAGAGATCGCAACGTCATACTCCTCTTCGATTTTCGGAAGCATTAATGCTTTGTACAGATATTGTTCATAGTAATCCTTCGACCTCATTTGTATGGAGAGTACAGTGCTATGGACAGCTTTGATCAGCTTTCCGGTACGCAAATATCCCTTGACAGTATCGGTCATCCCAGCTGTACCATAAGGGATTTTCTTGATCTCTACCCAGCTCGGAACATCTCCTAGCAGTTCTCCATCATCTGTTAACACATATAACGTAATTTTGAACTTGCCTTTTGGTATCACTTTGAGCATAGACACAAGCGCTTTCTCTGCCCCGCCCATCTTCATATCCTTCGTGACGATCGCTAGACGCTTCATGGTCTCCCTCCCCTCCCATATTTAATTAAATTTTAATATTTTAAAATATTCGTCTCTTCTTAAATTTATCCTCCTTTATTTGTTATTAATAATGAAGTAGAAAATTAAGAAAGCTATTTTATTAAACCTAAAAAAAACAGGGAAACAACACCCTGTTTTTTTAGTCTAATATTCTCAACATCATCTATATGCTGACACTCGCACTCGCACTTGCACTCGTCCCCACTCGATTTCTCCCCGCATCCTTCGCCTGATAAAGAAAAAGGTCGGCCTGTTCAATGAGTAGTTCTAACTCCTCTTCCCTACCAATCGTGCTAGATACATAACCTACGCTGATAGTTACATAATCAGCAACTGGTGAAAATTCATGTGGTAGCAGGAGATTTTCAACTGCACTTCTAAGGTCCTCTGCCAACTGTTGAGTCAACTGATGATCTATATCAAACACTACCACTATAAACTCTTCTCCTCCAAATCGAGAAGCGATACTAGAAGGAACATCTACTACCGTCTTTAACACGTTTGCTACAGCTTGTATCACCTTATCACCTTGTAAGTGCCCATAATGATCGTTATATGGTTTGAAAGCATCGATGTCAATCATAAGAATCGATATTGGTCTTTCCTGATTTGAATGGGTCAATGTACTTTCAATGTATTGATAAAATCCTCTTCGGTTTGATATTCCTGTGAGCTCGTCTAGCATCGAAAGCTCTTTTAGCTTAGCGTTCATCTTTTCATTTTCTTTTATTTTTTCAGCAAGTGAGTTGTTTGATTCTTTTAATAACAGCTCACTGATGTAATTGGTCGCGTAGCTTCGATATAGCATTCTAGAAGCAAGCCAACAGAAAAATAGGAAGACAGTTAAATTGATAAAATGTCCCATTACAACGGTACTCGAGGGTTGAACTATTGGTAATCCGATTCCTAAAACGAGAATGGCTGGTGTGTAAATGGCCAGCATGATTTTATTAGTGGCATGAAACAGAATCGATACACACATAAAGTTCACAACAAACGCCATGACATGTCCGTACTCTTTTTGGTCTACGAGCGTTACAATTGCACCCCAAACTAAAAACAAACTGACAAGGCTTAATAACACAGGTTTAGCCCACTTATTCCGGGAGACCTGGCGCTCGAACCACCGTATTAATAAAAGCATCGTACTAGCCATGATGACTAAAGTGATATACAGAATAAAATATGTATTTCCATCTACTAAGATTTGTTTCGTAGCGTAAGTTTCAGCCATATTCATTCCAAGTAAAATAGCTTCGAATAATATGACAATACTAGCGAATAGCTTACAGCGTTGGATGTTTTCTTTAAACAGGTATTCTTCTAATAATATTTTCTTTTCCCTAGGGATATCTGGTGTAAGAAAGGAACGTTTGGTTTTCATTTCACAACCTCATTTCGGTACTATTTACCTAGTATACAAAAGAAGGAAGATGAAATATATTCTTTTCTTTTTAAAAAGCTTGCGGACATTCGCCACAAGCTTTCCCGTTAGTCGTTCGATAGAGACATAGCCGTTTCCGCAGTCCTCAAATCCACCTCTAGTTGTTTTTTCGTATCTTGAGGATGATAATACCCTTTTTCCATCATATACTTCGAAATTTTCCGATGAGCATCAATCGCATCCTCAAGTTGATCCATTAAGGTTTGTCTAATTTCTGGAGTAGCGGTTTCGGTAATGGCAAATGAGTAGTTTCTTACCGCCGTTTTTGATGCCATTAAAAGGTCGGTCGCGATGACCTGATCGGTTAATGGAGCCATGCCTGTTAGTTTTTCAATGAATCCGTTCATAGTATCCTCCGTTACGTAAGATGACGTTTTAACCCTTCGATATGTCTGGTGGAGGCTGAGACATCCTCCTGCATTAATTCCTTTAAATAAAGCCGGGTCAGTCACTAAGGCTTGCATGACTGTTGATTTGGTTAAACATAAGCTTTTAAACGTTAATAGTTCGTGTAATTCCAAACTTTCGTGAACTCCGATATTGTCTATCATGATCTCACCTCCACTTATTGTTCAAGAGCTTCTGTTGCGTAAGAAATGTCCTTTTTTAACTGCTCTGGGATGTTGTAAGCATCATAAATGCCCCTGTCCTGAAGGAATCCGTATATTCTTTCATGGTAGGCGATCGCATTTCGTAACTCTTGTCGTAAAAATGTATGTACCTCATCTGATGTCGCTTCCGTAATTGCTACAGAAAGGTCTTTTATGGATGCTGTGGTTTCAAACAGCATATCCGTTGCAATCACATGATCTGTAAAGCTTAATGGTTTTACCTCCAAATATAACACCTCCTACTGGTCCATTTTCGTTTGAGCTCTTGCCAATATATCTCTCATTTGGCTCAACGTCGCTGTTCCTAATCGAATGTTTTCTTCCACTAATTCTTTTAGATCCGGATTTTCTACTCGGTCGAGTCGAGCTTTAGCCTCCACTAAACATGCCACCTTAAAGGCATTCAGTTCTCTTAAATCAATAATTTCATGTACCCCAATTTCATGACTCTCCATTTGCTTCACCTCCTGCTTTTTAGCTTTTGTTCGAACACAGAAACATATCCAAAAATAACAATGTTTGAAGAGTGCGAATGTGTAACACAATAAGAACGCTTTGAAGGAGGATTTGGATGAAAAAAGTAAGCTGTGGTTCAGGGCAAGCAAAAGGAAATGCATCAAAAGGGGATTTAAAATGGTGGCAGCTGAGCCTTATCGGTATCGGATGTACGATTGGAACAGGGTATTTTCTTGGTTCTGGTATTGGGGTAAAAATCACCGGACCTGCGATCGTTTTCTCCTTTTTGTTAGCTGCGATTGGCACGTATGTGGTGTATCATTTTTTAGCGATGATGACAACGAAAGATCCGCAAGAAGGTTCGTTCTGTTATTATGCCGGAAAAGCTTTCGGACGCTGGGCTGGATTTAGCTGTGGTTGGAATTACTGGATTTCGAAAATTTTAATTATCGGAAGTCAGTTAACAGCATTAGCGATTCTTTCTCGATTTTGGTTCCCTAAGGTTCCACTGTGGGTATTTGCTGCAGGCTATGCGGTTCTTTCTATTATTGTCGTTTTTTTAGGAACAAAAGGGTTCGATAAGGTAGAAAATGTGTTAGCCGTAACGAAGACGGCGGCTATTCTTATGTTTATTATTCTTGCCATTGCTGCGCTTATAGGATGGGTTCATGGAGGTGATACCCATCAGCCAGGAATGCCAAATTCCTTTCATGACCTATTCCCTAAAGGTGGACTAGCATTTTGGTCTTCCCTGCTTTATGCATTTTATGCGTTTGGCGGAATTGAAGCGATTGGATTATTATCCATGCAGCTTGAAAATAAAGAAGATGCTCCAAAAGCAGGACAGATTATGCTAATCGTATTGACCATTATCTATGCGATATCCATGGGACTTGTTGTCACTATGGTTTCTTATCAAGCGATTGATGAAAAAGAAAGCCCATTTGTGACTGCCTTGTCTCATTATAAGCTGCCATTTTTTCCGCATGTGTTTAATGCAGCCATTATAACAGCCGGGTTCTCCACGATGACAGCATCGTTATTTACGGTAACCAACCTGTTAAAAACATTAGCCAAAGATAAGGATGCCCCAGCTATATTTGAAAAAGAAAAGAAGCTCTTTTTCGGAAAAGAAGTTCCGCTTCCTTCGTTAGGGCTGGCTACGTTAGGTTTATCGGCATCAGTCGTTGCCGCCTTGCTTTTACCAGGAAAAATCTATGCGTATATCACAACGGCAGCTGGAATTTTACAAATGTATAACTGGGCATTTATCATCCTCTCTGCCTTAAAAATTCTAAAGCTCAAGGCTTGGGATAAAACACTATGTATCCTCGGGTTGATTTTGCTTGCTGCTGCTGTATCAGGGACGATATTTGAAAAAAGTATCCGACTTGGATTCTTTATTAGTTTGATCTTTGTCGTACTGATTGCTCTTGTCACTATTATTATGACTCGAGTATGGAAAAAGGCAAAACCAGCGTAAATAAAGTCCCAATAAGGGCAAACTTATTGGGACTTTATCTGCTATAACAGCTGAATATTTGCCTCTCTACAAGATTGCAGAATCTCCTCATTCCATATGGACACTTGAACCTCGCCAATATGTGCTTTTTGCAGGAAAAACATACACAATCTTGATTGACCGATTCCTCCACCAATGGTGTATGGAACTTCCTTATTTAAAATGGCTTGGTGAAATTCTAACTGTGCACGATCTTCAGCACCCGCTAGTTTTAACTGCTGTTTCAAGGCTTCTTCATCTACTCGTATCCCCATAGAAGAGACTTCAAATGCCCTTTCAAGGGTCGAATTCCAAAGGACTATATCTCCATTCAACGTCCAATCGTCATAATCTGGGGAGCGGCCATCGTGTTTGCTGCCTGACTTTAATGCACCACCAATTTGAGAGATAAACACGGCACCGTATTCCTTAGCAACCTTATCTTCTCTTTGCTTCGGTGTTAAGTCTGGATATTGATCTTCGAGTTCCTGTGTCGTGACAAAATGAATATTCATCGGAAGCGATGGTTTTAATTCTGGGAAAAAGTCATTAAGGTAAATCTCTGTGGATCGAAGCACATTATAAATTTTTCGAACTTCCGCTTGCAAGGTTTGGACATTGCGTTGTTCTTTGGTAATGACCTTTTCCCAGTCCCATTGGTCCACATACAGGGAATGAAGATTGCTGAGGATTTCGTCACGACGAATGGCATTCATATCAGTATACAACCCTCTGCCTAAACCAATTCCGTACTTTGCTAAAGCCAGCCGTTTCCATTTAGCCAAAGATTGGACCACTTGAATTTGTGTATCTTCTATATCAAGAGCATCGAAGGAAACAATCCGTTCCACACCATTTAAATTATCGTTTATCCCGTTCCCTTCTTTTACAAGAATCGGCGCTGACACTCGAATTAGATTCAATTCTTCAGCCAAATTGCTCTCAAAATAATCCTTCACCTTTTTTATTGCTTGTTCGGTTTGTAGTAAATCGAGTTTTGACTTGTAACCTGCAGGGATTTTCCTTGTCACTTCACATCACCTATTTCTAAAGAATAATCAGATTTTTTTGCTTTAAATGGATGAAGGGCATCCACTTCACGTACAGTGTATGAATATGTTATTAGGTGGTGAATGTCCCGTTCATGTTCTTTTTGCATTTCTGGAAAACTTTGCATACCCCACCTTAAAATGGACATTCTATGACAGTAATAATTATTTAGGAGGTTATCTTTTTGACAGAGAACAAAGATAAAAATGCTTCAAACGGACAAGATGAGAACCGTGAGACGTTAACCACTCGTCAGGGCCATCCAGTACCAGATAATCAAAATATCCGTACGATTGGTAACCGCGGACCAGCTACACTTGAGAATTATCACTTCATTGAAAAGATTTCCCATTTTGATCGTGAGGAGATACCAGAGCGTGTGGTACACGCACGTGGCTCTGGAGCATTCGGGTATTTTGAAACGTATGGAAAAGTGGGAGATGAACCAGTAGAAAAGTATACGCGCGCCAAAGTATTTTCTGGAGCCGGGAAGAAAACTCCATTAATGGTTCGTTTCTCTACAGTGGCAGGCGCGAAGGATTCGCCCGAAACCGCACGTGACCCACGTGGCTTTGCTGTAAAAATGTATACGGAAGACGGAAACTGGGATCTTGTTGGAAACAACCTGAAAATTTTCTTTATTCGTGATGCGATGAAGTTCCCTGATATGATTCACGCTTTTAAAGCGGATCCTGCTTCTAACGTTCCTAATCCACAGCGGATGTTTGATTTCGTTTCCCGCACACCTGAGGCGACACATATGATTACCTTCCTCTTCTCTCCATGGGGAATTCCAGCTACATATCGCCATATGCAGGGTTCTGGTGTGAACACTTATAAATGGGTGAATGCCGAGGGTGAGGCTGTATTGGTAAAATATCACTGGGAGCCAAAGCAAGGAATACGAAATTTAACACAAGATGAGGCTAACGAGATTCAAGCCAAAAACGTAGGTCATGCTACACAAGATTTATATGAAGCAATTGAACGTGGTGAATATCCAGAATGGGAACTTTTTGTTCAGATAATGGAAGATGATTACCATCCTGAACTTGATTTTGACCCGCTCGATGATACCAAACTGTGGCCAGAAGATCAGTTCCCATGGTTACCAGTAGGTCGTATGGTCCTAGATCGAAATCCAGTAGATTTTCATGCTGAGATTGAGCAAGCTGCCTTTGGTACAGGAGTTCTTGTCGATGGAATGGACTTTTCAGATGATAAAATGTTGCAAGGGCGTACCTTCTCTTACTCCGATACGCAACGCTATCGTGTGGGAGCAAACTATTTAAAAGTTCCTGTAAATGCACCAAAGGCACCTATCCACACCAATCAGCAACGCGGGCAAATGGATGTGCGTGACCCAAAAGAGTCAGGGGATAATCCACATATTAACTATGAGCCATCGATGTTAGGTGGATTTAAGGAAGCAAGTAGAGAAGGTCGTGCACCTCACCAACCCATGTATAATGCAGCAGCCATGAGTGCGCCAATTGATCGACCTAACAACTATGGGCAGGCTGGTCACACTTACCGAAGCTTAGAAGACTGGGAGCGCGATGAATTAATTAAAAACCTATCCGAAGCACTTGCCGTCTGCGACCCGAAAATTCAAGATGCCATGATTGATCACTTCACACAAGCCGATGAGGAGTATGGTCGCCGTGTGAAGGAAGGTCTTCACATGAAAATGAAAGAAATGGAAGCTATGGAAGCAGGTAAAGTTCCAGGTCGTGAAGCAGGTCAATCCAAATATGGCCAAGGTTCATTAGCTGCGAATGAAGCAACAGAAGAAGCGGTAAAGAAAAGCCACGAAGCGGATCCTTATTAATGATCTAGTGAATGTTGGGTGTCAATTATGTAATGAAATAGGCTGATTTTTATTAGTGAAGGGCGAGCTGCACGGGGTGTGGCTCGCTTTTTGTTGATTTGGAGAGCCACGCGTTTTGGGAAGGTCGCTGATATATTTCATATGGTGCTGATATATTACGAAAGTCGCTGATATATTTGATATGGCGCTGATATATTGAAAGAGGACGGAAGGATCCTGGAGACCACACCAATTTCTCCCCCATTTTGTTACAGAATGCCATGAAATCCCAACCAGATTCAGCTATAATAAAACCATAAGCTAGTCTTCTATTGAATTTACCTTAGGATGTGTAAAAGAAATGAGCCATTATTCTGCAACGAATATAAAGATTAGTAAATTATCCATTTTTAGTGGGTATCAGGTACTATTTGAAGTGAAAGGTCACTCTTATCAAATGTTAGTAGGGGGAGGCGATTTCAACTTCCCAATGAACATTATTCATTATTTTAAAGAGGACGAAAAATGTCCTGTTTGCGACAAATACACGCTAACGTATCCGATGGGACAGCAACCATGTTCTGCGTTGTTGCGAGACAAAATGATGTTGTTCGATCTTTTCCAAAGAAAATTCCAGGCAAAATAAAACAAGGCAGCCCGTATTCAAAAGTGGCTGCCTTTCCTTATGCGGCTAGTTGCTGTTGCTTTAAGCTTGTTAGTTTACGATATTGGAAGAATACGACACCTGCTGCAAGAATTCCTATGAAGTTTACGGCAAGCGCAAATACAAATACGCCTTGAATATCTACATATCGGGTGATGAATCCTGATACCATCGGAATAAGGGTCGTTGCTAATCCTGTTGCGGTGTACATAATTCCTGTTACTGAGCCTTTACGATCCCAGAAGAACTCGCATAATACGGTTAATCCTAGCTGAAGAACACCTGCTAGAAAGAAGCCGATCAGGAATGCTGAAATCATTGCGAGCACTGGTGTTTTAAAAGTCAATAATACCAAAATCGACAAAAATGATAGTATCGGATACACAAGAACAATGGTGACGGGACGAATCGTCTTTCTTACTAAGAATGCTAAAGAGATAACAGAGAGAAGAGCTCCCCAGCTGTAATAAGACATCAGCTTTAACGAATCAACTAGAGGCATTCCTATCATTTCCTGCCCGTAAGTGGGAATCCAAATATTCATTAAATAAAGTAGGGCTGGAGCAGTAAAACCAATTACGATAATGGCCACTCCTTCAACCTTAAAATTAGGCTTTGTATAGAACACGACAGGTGGGCCGTTTTCCGTACTTTCTGCGCTAACCTTATGATTAGGAAACTTTGCCTTTATTAACATGAAGCCAGATACCAAGAAAATGATGGCAGGAATAAAAAACGATGCTCCGTAAAAAATATCATGCTGAATAAAAAAGGCAATCAGTAATGGAAGTAAAGCAGAGCCGAAAGAAATAAATGCCTTTAAAGCAACCGTAGCTGAACCAGCTGTCTTTGGGTAAACCTCCATTAACGTTGGGTAGGTTCCTGCATCTAGAAATGCATTGCCCAATCCACCACAGAAGGCAAAGACAATTGCCAATTCATAGGTTGGACTAAGAGGAATACCAATTAGGAAGAAAGCAAATAACAGACAACCAGCGACGATAAATGGTTTTCTACCAATCTTATCAGACCATACACCACCTAAATAGAGTGACAAGAGCCGACCGAGCCCAAATGCCGAAATGATAAAGCTGACTCCAGCTTTATCTGTGTGAAATTGCTCCGTTAGGAACGACATATTTTGTGCAATCATAATATAGGCCATGCCAAAGACAAAATAGTTAATGTAGCAGCCAATTGCAGTGAAAGAGTATTTATTTTTCATGTTCAGCACTCCTTTCTTCTTCAGTAAAGTACACTTTGTGAGAACTTGAGCATATTATAACAGTATTAAGATACTTATTACGGTGTAAATGCGTCTACTTTTTGAAATCAAATGGTCTAACTGGAGAACTTTCTAGAATCATAGGGGATGGCACTAATACATGTGATTAGTGCCATTTCCTTTTTAACTCGCCATTTTAACCGGAGCTGTTGCCTTTTCTGCATACTTCTTGTTCACATATACGGCAAGTCCGACACCGATGGCTGTGATGGCAAAGTTAAATAATAGTAGATACAATGGGCCATTTACTCCGCCAGCTTTCGTGATAGCTCCTGCAGCTGTTAAAATCGTGTAGTTTGCGAGACTTGAAGCGATCATTACAACCGATGTCATTTTTCCACCGTTTGCTGGTGATAACTCTACAGCTAGAGATGTGACTAATTGAAGAACTCCACCTGCAGCAGTAAACCCAAGCACGAAACCACCGACTAATAAAATAGAAGGTACTTTCACAAAGTAAATCACTAGCAACATGACGGCAGCAATCGCTGGGTAAAGAGCAACGACTTGAACCGATTGAAGAATTTTTTTGTTAATTAAATAGGATGTTACTAGAATTGCAATAACTGTACCGAGTGCATAATACGATTGAATTTTACTTGGGTCTGCTAAACCGTATAGTTTTCCTAATTCCTGATTCGCATTTAACCATAAGATAAATGTAGAAGTAACGGTAAAACCTAAGATCACAATCGCCAAACTTGGTCCTGTTAACTTTAACTTTTCTGTTTTTTTAGAGTCTGTTTTTTCAACTTTCACCAACATAGGAGGGAATGGTAAAACCGCCATTAGTACCCCTGATACAGCTAATAAAATTGCTGATAAATAGAATAATGATGTAAATGGCATCGTATTTGCTGCTACAAAACCAATCATAAATGGAAGCAAAAATTGTCCAATGGAGATCGAGAACTTTACAAATAGATTACCCACATCGCCTTTTTTCTTAAAAATTTCCATGATGGCCGGATAAACCGCTGTATCTATGAAAGAGTTCGCCACCCCACCTAATAAAGCAAATGCATAAGCAACATACATACTTGGTGAGAATACAAGACCGATAAAATAAGTAACATAGGCTGTAATACCAATTAATCCAGATACTCTTCGTCCAAACTTATCTGACAGTGGTCCTGCAATGGGAAGTGAGATTAAACGTCCCAAGCCTAATGCGGCAATGACCGTAAGCACCATACTAACGTCAAATGTACCATCCGTTAATGTGGTAGCCCCCCATTTTTCTGCAAAATTCTGCTTGTATTGCGCTAAGATGGATACTCCAATTCCGTGAACTAAATAAGTAAAATAAAGTGCAAAAGCGATTGGGTAATATTTTTTATTTGTCTCCATACCTTCTTCTCCTTTCAAATTTGTGAATCACTTCACATTATTAATAAAAAAAATATATTTAGCAGAGAAAGGAATACCATTCCTTTCTCTTTTAAAACATTTCCTCTTTTACATACTCAACGGGCATATCTTCGCCAGTCCAAAGCTTAAAGGCTGCGGCACCTTGCCAAAGCATCATTCCTAATCCATTGATTACTTTTGAACAACCAGCTTCTTCTGCTAATTCTAGTAATCTTGTTTTACGTGGAATGTATACGACATCAGATACAATGAGCTCTGGCCGTAACCAAGATGCATCTGGCACCACGCTCTCTCCTTCTAACGGCTTCATTCCTACACCTGTTGCATTTGTAAGAATATCACTAGTTGCAATTTCTTCCTTTAAACGATCGGCATCATCTAGATTGTAAACCGCTGCCTTACAATTGATTCCTTCTATTTCTTCGTTAATAATTTGGGCATTTTTTAAAGCACGATGATAAAAGTCGTCCTCTCGGTTAAAAATCGAGATTTCAGCTACTCCATCCAAGGCAGCTTGAATGGCAATCGCAGTCGCAGCTCCACCAGCACCCATCAAGGTCATTTTCTTGCCAACAACGTCCACACCTGCTTCTTTTAATGCTCTCATATATCCAGTTCCATCAGTAATATGACCAATTAGCTTTCCGTTTTCGTTAACCACTGTATTCACTGCACCCGTAAACTGAGCAGCAGGAGAAAGTTCATCTAATAATGGTAGAATTTTCGTTTTATTGGGCATGGATACATTAAAACCTCTTACTCCTAACGCTCTCATCCCAGTTACTACATCGGCTAATTGCTCATTTCCTACCTCAAATGCCATATATGAATAATTTAACCCACGTTCTCTTAATGACATATTTTGCATAGCTGGTGATAATGAGTGTCCGATTGGGGTTGCTAAAAGTCCAATTAATTTTGTTCTGCCATCGATGCGTCCTAAGTCTGCCATGTTCCTTGCCTCCAATTGAATTGTTGTTTACCTAGCTGGTTTATTGTGAAATGATTCACAAGATTAAACAAACTTTTTTTCATGAATTCATGTTATACCTTAATTGTATGGGGGAGAGAAAGGAAAGTCTAATTGAAAAAAACAGTCTAATTCATAGGCTGTCCCTATTAAAAACTCCAATAAAAACAAAAAAACCATTCGTTGAATGGCTTTTTCGTCATATATTATCTTGGCTCATAAATATCCCAAGCAACTTTTAAAGAATCGACGATATAGTCAGCGATCTCTTCTGCTTCCTGAGTATCGGTTTTTACCCTTGAATGGTGGTATTGATAGATCTCTTGTCTACTATTAAAAAGCTCCAAAATCTCATCAATATTCCTACCTTGAAGAACGGGTCTTGAATCAATAATTAAACTAATACGATCCTTCCAATATTCCCACGATAGGTCTAGGAAAAATACGATACAATTTTTCGTGCACGCTTCCCTTATATCTTCTTGAAGAAATGCACCGCCACCTAAAGAAAGTACTGAAAGCTTCTTCTTGCTTAATTCAGTAATTACTTCCTTTTCTTTGGCACGGAAGGCTTTTTCCCCAATCTGCTTAAAAATTTCTGAAGTTGGTGCACCGTATTCTTCTTCGATCACTTGATCAATATCTATAAAATCACGATAAAGCTTTTTAGCTACTAATTTTCCAATGGTTGTTTTCCCCACACCCATGAAACCAATAAATACGATACTTTTCTCTCTTAATGGAACTTCTCTTCCTGTCACTGTCATCACTCCAACGTTCACTCCAATACTTAACCGGACTAAAGCATATTGTATGCTACCATGTTATCACTTTTTTACGTTTGTTCCAAAATAAATTTCTGAGAATTCAAGTTTTTTTATCACCAAATGACCAACTTTATGATAATATACATATATGAACATATGCTCATATGTTAAATTACTGATTAAAGGGGCTAGATGATGGAACGTACTGATCATTCTTTTCTTAACCAAGCTACTGCGGATGAAGCAGCCAGAATTTTTAAAGCACTAGCTGATCCAACAAGAATCAAAATTTTATACCTACTCTCCCAAGAGGAATGCTCTGTGAGTCATATTACGGAAGTACTGGAGATGACTCAATCGGCCGTTTCACATCAACTGAGCACACTGCGAAAGCTTCGATTAGTCAAGTATCGTCGGGAAGGAAGCACCTTGTACTATTCATACGATGACGAACATGTTATCACGATTCTTCAGCAAGTCCTTTCCCATATTAATTGTAATTAGGAGGAATTCACATGGGTCATCATCATCACCACGGTCATGGACATCATCATCACCACCATGCTCATGACCATTGCCATGATCATTTTGATTCGCAGCGGGAAGGAAATAAAAAGGGGTTATTAATCGCTTTATTGGTTACAACAGGAATTATGTTCGCCGAATTTTTTGGAGGATTAATGACCAATAGTCTTGCACTTTTGTCAGATGCAGGGCATATGCTTAGTGATGCGAGCTCTTTATTGCTTAGTTTGGTAGCTCTATGGATTGCTTCTCGTCCGGCTACACCAAAGAAAACCTTTGGATTTTACCGTTTTGAAGTATTAGCGGCTCTATTTAATGGGGTAACATTATTTGTCATTGCTGGTTTTATCGTGTGGGAAGCATTTGAACGGTTTATTGAGCCTCCGACCGTTGCAAGCGGAACGATGATCCTCATTGCTTGTATTGGTCTCGGAGCCAATTTAATTAGCGCTTGGTCTTTATTACGAAATGGTGATGTGAAAGATAACGTGAATGTGAGAAGTGCCTATTTACATGTATTAGGAGATGCGTTAGGGTCAGTTGGGGCGATTATTGCTGGAATCGTCATGCTCGTATTTGGATGGTATATCGCCGATCCTATTATTTCCGTTATTGTCGCTTTATTAATTTTACGTAGTGCATGGGGTGTCATTTCTCATTCTCTTCACATACTAATGGAGGGAACACCACCAGCTGTGAATCAAGAGGATGTAAAGAATACTCTTGAATCGATTCAAGGCGTGGTCGATGTACATGATCTCCATATTTGGACGATCACATCTGGACTACATTCGTTAACATGCCATCTGCTTGTAAAAGATGATCAGCCTTCACAAACGATACTTCAAGAGGCGATTTCTTTGGTACGTGAGAAATATCATATTGATCATGCAACCTTTCAAATCGAAACATCCACCCAACTTCATCAAGAACTTAAAATATAAAAAAGTGCTCCCTCATCTGGGAGCACCTTACATATATTAATGAGAACCAGCCTTTTTCAACTCGAATGTTTCTTCGGTTTGCGCTGCAAGCTGTTTCTTTTTCATGGTCATTCTTCCTGCTAAAACTACAGCAGCAATGACAAGGATTTCAAACCCGTATTTTACAAAACCATTTGCAAAAATACCTTCTAGGAATCCTTCTCCAACAATCATTTTTGCAGCTGTCCATGCTAAGATAGCTGATCCAATTGTAACGATAACTGGGAAACGCTCGATCCATTTTATAATCATCGTGCTACCCCACATCACAACGGGTACAGAGATCAGTAATCCGATAATAACTAAAGTCATATTGCCGTGAGAAGCACCAGCGATTGCAAGTACGTTGTCTAATCCCATTAATGCATCCGCAATAATAACGGTACGAATCGCTGCCCAAAAGTTATCACCAGCTTTTACATCACCATGGCTATCATCATCCGTTAATAACTTATACGCGATCCAAACAAGTAACAGTCCGCCAACTAAGTGTAGACCTGGGATCTTAAGTAACCATACAACAGCAAGTGTTGCGACCACACGAATGATAATTGCTCCAAGTGAACCCCATAAAATAACTTTTTTCTGCTGTTCCTTTGGAAGATTTCTAGCTGCTAAACCAATAAGAATGGCATTATCACCGGCAAGAACTAAGTCAATGACAATAATGGTAAGTAGTGCGGTTAAAAATTCTAGTTCCATAACAAATTCCCTCCTAAAAAATAAGTTCTTATCGATTTTTTTGCCCACAAAATAAAGAGACCTTGCCATTGTAGGCAAAGGTCTCGCTAAGCACATTTTATGCCAACAAAGCCGATGGATTGCTCCATGGATTGACGACTTTGTTTCAGGAAAAATCCTGACGCTACTCCCCTTTACTGAGAAAGGAAAACCGATAATATTCTTTTTACTATACTATTAATATAGTCGAAACAAAATGATTACATTCCTATTATGACACAAATTTATTACTATATGCAACTATAAAACTTGTAACATTTTCCCTTTTATAATAATTGGATATCATCAGGCAGCACCACAGTTTTTAAAATATCTACCTCTTCTATTCGCTTGTACGTATAGGAGGAACCATTTAACAGAGCCGTATCTAAGTAAGCTGGGTGAGCCATGACTTCAATTTTTATTGGTTGGGTGAAGCTTTCCTTAAGCTTGTCAAAATACGTTGCTTCCAACCCATCTCCATAAAAATCAAATAGGGCCACATCAGAAAACGGCTCAACCCCTTGAATTTGGTCTATCCCATTTGCTCTCACCGGTAAGTTGTATTTTTTAGATAATCGTTGAACAACCGGTAATAATTCCTCAATCGTATGAACATGATGATGACTATCCATATGTGTAAGGGGAACACCTGAGCTGAGGAACTTTTCAATTTGAGCTGTCCATTCTCTCTCCACTTCTTCAAGATGTACAGAGTCTTTTTTCAAGTGGAGCTCTGATAAGGAGTGAAAGAATCCCTCTTCATTTGTAAGTGACCCAACATCTTGTAAAAGGGGTTTGCCACATGTAAGGACCAAATGAATCCCTACTTGTAGGCTAGGATGCTCTTTTGCAAGTTGAATGGCGTGCTCGGTTCCACTCATATTCATCATCATTGTGGCGGAGTTCACAATTCCATTCAGATGAGTGTCAATAATCCCATAATTCACTCCAGAACTAAAACCAAAGTCGTCTGCGTTTACAATTAATTGAATCATGTACATTCTCCTTATTTTAAAGTAAACTGCGGCAAATGCTCTTTATGCGCTTCTAACATTTCATTAAGAATCGTCTTTGCGGTTTGATCACTTGGAATAAAGGGATTCATGGTCATGGCTAGAAGGGCTGTATTATAGTTTCCGGTTACCGCAGCTTCAATGGCCACCTCTTCAAAGGATTTCATATACCCCACTAGTCCTCTAACCGCTACCGGCAATTCTCCTACACTAACTGGTTTCGGACCGTCTTTTGTAATGACACAGCTTACTTCTACAGCGGCTTGCGCAGGTAAATTGGAAATAGCTCCGTTATTTCTTGTATTCACTGCTTGAATATCACGTTTATCTGTATACATCGAGTGAATCAAGCGAACAGCAGCATCACTGTAGTAAGCTCCACCTCTTTTTTCTAGCTGTGGTGGCTTGATGTCAAGGCTTGGGTCCTTGTACAGCTCAAATAAATCATCCTCTAATCTTTTTACAACCTCCGCTCGAATATTTCCTTCACGGAATTTTTTTAGTTCTTCTTCTAGCATGTTACCAGACTTGTAATAATAATTATGATATGGACATGGGAGAACATTTAATGCTTGTAAAAATTCAGGTTCCCATCCCATCGCATGGATATTTTGCATCGTAATTGCCTTTTCTGGATTTGTTAAAAGAGAAATAACTTCCTTTTTCACCGATTTTCCATCAACAAAAACATCCAATCCATACACCAGATGATTTAACCCAGCAAAATCGATTCTAACGCGACTGTGGTCCACACCTAATAATTTCGCCACTCCCATTTCCATCCCAATCGGAACATTGCAAAGCCCTACTACTTTTATTTTCGTATGTTTTAATACGGCCTCTGTTACCATACCAGCTGGGTTGGTAAAATTGATGAGCCACGCGTTCGGACAAAACTCCTCCATCTCACGACAGATATCAAGGATCACCGGGATGGTTCGGAATGCTTTAAACAATCCACCCGGTCCGTTCGTTTCTTGTCCTAACACTCCATGCTTTAACGGTATGCTTTCGTCAAGTTTCCGAGCCTCTAACAATCCTACTCGCAATTGAGTTGTGACAAAGTCTGCCCCTTCTAACGCTTTTCTTCGATCGAGTGTTAAGTGAACTTCGATTGGAAGCCCTGATTTTTCGACCATTCGTTTAGCTAAGTTTCCAACAATATCGAGCTTTTCTTTTCCTGCTTCTATATCCACAAGCCATATTTCTCTTATTGGTAGTTCGTCATAATACTTAATAAATCCTTCAATTAATTCAGGCGTATAGCTAGATCCTCCGCCAATCGTTACAATTTTTAATCCTTTATTCATGGTATGACCTCCTTATATTTTAAAAAAAGAAACTCCCTGGGAAGATGAATCACTTTGCCCAGGGAATCATTTTACATTTTCAAAGTATCAGTTGGTGCTTGAAGTTCTCTTTCGCGGTCTTTTCTTGCTTCGATCTTTCCTTGGGCAATCACAAATGGTAGATAAATAGCAATAGAGACTACTAGATTTACAGCCGAAAGAACGGCTCCAGAGATATGACCACCCGTAGCGAGTAGTCCACCTAGAATGGCTGGTGTTACCCATGGGATATCCGCCACTACTGGATGAACCAAACCGAGACTAATCGATAGATATGCAATAATTGTCATAACAATTGGACCTAAGATAAACGGAATAAACCAGATCGGATTTAATACAATTGGGAGACCAAATAAAATCGGTTCGTTAATTTGGAAAAACCCTGGAGGAGTTCCTAGCGCTAATAGCTGTTTATGCCTTCTTCTTCCGGCAATAAACAGTGCAATCAGCAAACCAAGCGTTGCCCCTGAACCTCCTAAGTAAACAAAGGCATCTAGGAATGACCCGGCAAGAATGTTATAGTCCCCCAGCTTCTCCACACCTTGTGCATACATATTCAAGTTTTCTTGTCCAAGCTTCGTCATTAATGGCGTCGTGATTCCACCTAAAATATTGGGTCCATGTAATCCAATGACCCAGAACCCGTGAACTAAAGCAACAATCAATACCGCAAATGGTAATGAATCGACTGCACCCGTTAAAGGGGTAACAAGAACTTTATTTAACCAATCATTTAAATACGCACCATCACTAATAAATTTTCGTAAAATAAGACCAAATAAGCCCATGGTAAAAATCGTCGCCATTCCAGGAAGTAATTTTGAAAAAGATCGTGCAACGGCAGGTGGTACTCCATCTGGTAACTTAATCACCAAATACTTGATTTTCGCCAACCGTACAAAAATCTCAGTCGCAATAATAGAAACGATAATACCTGTAA
Organism: Bacillus coreaensis; assembly: GCF_050586445.1. Classification (NCBI taxonomy): domain Bacteria; kingdom Bacillati; phylum Bacillota; class Bacilli; order Caryophanales; family Bacillaceae; genus Bacillus; species Bacillus coreaensis. The sequence goes on along the minus strand of NZ_JBOCCY010000006.1, from coordinate 198,237 downwards.
AAAGTGCAGTAGCATTAAAATAATTCCAACTAATAAAGCCCCAAGCGCCACCAGTGACGGCCTCTCCTCCTTCAGGTGTGAGTGTCACATTTCCTATTTGAGGAATGAGGACAAAGAAAGCAGCTCCTGCAACGAGCATCGCTTCAAATCCATCATCACCATAAGATTTTGCAAGCTTGTAGGCAATTCCAAAGACAGCAAAAACGGTCATGAACGCAAGCGTCCCCCACCAGATGTCTCCGCCAAGTGTGTTCCATGTTTCTCCGAATAAGGCAACCATCATTTTTTGATACGGCTTTCCAATCCCTGGTACTGATCCTAAGTTGTTTAACAGGACGGCCAAAGAACCTACCATCGTAATCGCGATCATTCCAACCAACGCGTCACGAATCGCAAGTAAATGCCTGTTATTCCCCAACTTGTTCGCCACCGGCATGATGTATTTTTCAATAAAACTCATCATCCACCTATTCCCCCTTATGTCGTTATTATGAGAGCGCTTACCAAGATGTACCTTCATTGTAATGACTTATGTATTATATTTCAATACAATTATTTAATTTGTTATTACAAATTATTTTATACCTATATGAAGATACAAATTAAGAATAATGTTTGCTATAATGAAACAAGGAGGTTTTCCGATATGAATGAAGAGATAAAAGATGGAAATGCCCTACATTTACAAGTAAAGGAAGCGATTATCCAGCTTATAAAAGATGGAGAATATCCACCGGATTCGCAGCTTCCCACAGAGGCAGAGTTTTGTGAAACCTTTGGGGTGAGCCGTACGACCGTTCGAACAGCACTTCAGCAGTTAACATCCGAGGGATATGTTTACCGAAAAAGAGGAAGCGGTACATTTGTATCTAACAATAAAGTGAAGCAAGTGTTGACCACAACGATTGAACGATTTTCAGATCAAATTTCGATGCAAGGAAAAATACCGTCCATTAAGGTTATTAATTTAGAAGTAGTGCCTGCGGACGATTATTTGATGAATCTTCTAAAAGTGAACGAAGGTGAGCCTGTAAATTTACTCGAGCGCGTTCGTTTCGTGAATGATGAACCTATTCAATATGAGGTCTCTTATCTACCTTGGTATAAAACACCTGCTATTAATAAAGAAGGCTGTGAAGATTCACTGTACAAGCTGTTACAAACTCAATACAACCTTCACATAAATAAAACGGTTGAGCATTTAGAATTGTATCTTCCGGATGAGGAAGTAGCACAAAAGCTCCAAATTCCAGTGGCCAGCCCCTGCTTTTCTTTAGATACACATGCATACTTAGAGGATGGAACCATTATTGAGTACTCCAAAACGATATTCCGTGGAGATTTGACCCATTTTATTATTGAAAGAAATTACAACAGAGTGTAAAACTCTGTTGTTTTCATTTGTTGTGACAACATAAGTTTCCATCAAATTTACCCATGACAGATTTTAGAAAAACTTATATAATAATCTTCGGGAAACGAAATTTTTTATCATCATAAGAATATATTAAATTAAAAAAGAGGCTATAAAATCATGTGGAAAAATCGGAATGTATGGATTATTTTAATTGGCGAGTTTATTGCTGGGGTTGGATTATGGACCGGAATTATCGGAAACTTAGAATTTATGCAAGAGAAGGTGCCCTCTGATTTTGTTAAGTCACTTATCCTCGCTACTGGCTTGTTAGCAGGAATTCTTGTTGGTCCACTTGCTGGTCGAATGACCGATCAGTATAGTAAAAAAACAATTATGATTTATTCGGGAATTGCCCGTATGTTCAGCGTTATCTTTATGTTCCTCGCTCTTTACACCGGTTCCGTCTGGTGGATGGTCGTGTTTATGATCGGTATTCAGCTCTCAGCTGCTTTTTATTTTCCAGCTCTACAATCAGCCATCCCTCTAATTGTTGCAGAAAACCAACTTCTCCAATTGAATGGAGTACATATGAATGTGGCAACCATTTCACGTGTACTAGGTACGGCTTTAGCTGGCGCCATGCTGGTTGTTATGCCGTTATCTATGTTGTATGTTGCCTCATTTGTTGCTTACGGTGTTTTACTCGGTTTCACCTTCTTTTTAAAAATGGATGAGCCAGCTCTATCTAGTTCATCACTTAAAAATAACGGATCTAGCGGATTTAAAGACGTCCTCCCTGTTATCAAAGGAATGCCCGTTGTCTTGATGACACTCATTATGGCACTTGTTCCATTATTGTTTCTAAGTGGCTTTAATTTGATGGTCATTAATATTAGTGAGATTCATGATGACTCTTCCATTAAAGGATTGATTTATACAGCAGAAGGGATTGCCTTTATGCTAGGAACATTTGTGATTAAAAGGCTCAATGATAAATGGTCTCCTTTTACGATTATTTTCGTTTTTTCAACCGTGATCGGTTTGGGTCAAATCTCCTTGTATTTTGTTGAGAACAAGGCTCTTGCTATTCTTTCCTTTGCGATTGTAGGTTTTGCGGTTGGCTGCTTTTACCCGACCGTCTCTACTTTGTTTCAAACAAAGGTTCCAAAGAACTTCCACGGTCGCTTCTTTTCGTTCCGAAATATGCTTGACCGAATCATGTTTCAGGTCGTGCTACTAGGAACCGGGTTTTTATTAGATGTAGTGGGACTACAAATCATGGTGATTATTTTCGGAGCCATTTCATTACTCACCACAGGTATCTTCTATAGTAGACATAAACAGCATCCGGTCGAGTTAGAGGTAGAAGCTGTTACAGTTACCAAATAATAGAGTTGAGGTGTCCGAAACGGGCACCTCTTTGTTCGTATTTTATTGGTAGTTTGCTATTTTTTCATATTCATCTGACTATTGAAACCCTTAACACGAATATTAATGCATCTTTTTACCAATAATTTTCGGAATTAATTGTGATTTCTCTATTGAACTACAATATAATGGTGGTATAATAATACCTAACTTCATAGGATTCACTCATATAATAGCGAGAATACGGCTCGCAAGTTTCTACCGAATTACCGTAAATAATTCGACTATGAGTGAGCAATGGGAATTGCTAAGATATTTGTATATCCATGCAAACCACGCCTTTTAAAGTCTAAGGTCATTGCTTCACTCAATTTGATGTGAATGCAATGAAGTTAGGCTTTTTTATTTTTCTTTCTTAGGGAGGACATATGAAGTTATTACAGGATAAGATTTTACAAGAGGGAAAAGTACTCTCGGAGTCTGTTTTAAAGGTTGATTCGTTTTTAAACCACCAAATAGACCCTCAGCTCATGCTAGAAATTGGTGAAGAATTCACAAGGCTTTTTGCAAATGAAGGTATTACAAAGATTCTCACACTCGAGTCTTCAGGGATTGCTCCTTCGGTGATGACAGGACTTAAGCTTGGCATCCCTGTTATTTTTGCTAGAAAACGCAAATCTCTTACATTAACAGACGATTTACTAACGGCCACTGTTTATTCATACACGAAACAAGAGTCGAACGAAATCTCTATTTCTAACAAATTTATTAAAAAGGGTGATCACGTCCTTATCATTGATGACTTTTTAGCAAATGGAGAAGCGGCCTTAGGTCTTATCGAGCTTACTAAACAGGCTGAAGCAACGATTGCTGGTATTGGAATCGTGATTGAAAAATCGTTCCAAGCTGGTGGAAAGAAATTAAGAGAACAAGGCTGGAAAGTTGAGTCACTAGCAAGAGTAGAGTCCCTTTCAAATGGAAAGGTCAAATTTGTAAAAGACAAGGTGGAGGAATCGGTATAATGAAAACAAATCCGTTCAAACTTACTTCTTTAGGAATTCAACATGTACTTGCCATGTATGCTGGGGCAGTTATTGTTCCACTAATCGTTGGGGGAGCCCTTGGATTAACTGGCGAACAATTAACATACTTAGTTTCAATCGATATTTTAATGTGTGGTGTGGCAACACTTTTACAAGTCTGGAAAAATAAATTCTTTGGAATCGGCTTACCTGTTGTTCTTGGTTGCACATTTACAGCAGTTGGTCCGATGATTGCCATTGGTGGAGAATATGGAATTTCCGCTATCTATGGATCCATCTTGGTTTCTGGTTTATTCGTAGTTTTGATTGCGAAGTTCTTTGGAAAGCTTGTTCGATTTTTCCCACCTGTTGTAACAGGTTCAGTTGTAACGATTATCGGGATTACATTAATTCCTGTTGCTATTAACAATATGGCTGGTGGTCAAGGAAGCCCTGATTTTGGTTCGATGACGAACATCTCATTAGCTTTTGGAACTCTTCTTTTTATTATTGTTTTATACCGCTTTTTCACCGGTTTTGTTCGTTCGATCTCAATTCTTTTAGGCTTATTAGCAGGTACAGTGGTTGCTGCCTTTATGGGAATGGTTAATTTTTCGGCTGTAGCTGAAGCTAGCTGGTTCCATATGGTCACTCCTTTCTATTTCGGATTGCCAACATTTGAAATCACAGCGATTTTAACGATGATTCTTGTTGCGATGGTAAGTTTGGTTGAGTCCACTGGAGTATATTTTGCTTTAAGTGATATTTGTGAAGAGGAAGTTACGGAAAAAGATCTAGCAAATGGCTATCGCGCAGAAGGTTTAGCGATTCTACTTGGAGGACTATTTAACGCTTTCCCATACACAACTTATTCTCAAAACGTTGGTCTTCTACAAATCACGGGAGTAAAAAGCAAAAATGTGATTTATACTACGGGAGCGATGTTAATTCTATTAGGATTTATTCCTAAAATCGGTGCCTTAACAACGATCATTCCTACATCTGTCCTAGGTGGAGCTATGATTGCAATGTTCGGAATGGTTATTGCTTATGGTATTAAAATGTTAAGCAAGGTAAACTTCGCATCACAAGAAAACTTATTAATCATTGCTTGTTCGGTTGGAATTGGTCTTGGTGTAACAGCTGTTCCTGACCTATTTGCTCAAATGCCATCAAGCATTCGTATTTTGACTGACAACGGAATTGTTGCTGGTAGCATTACGGCCATTTTATTAAATATTGTATTTAATGTTGCTCCCAAAGCAGAACGTGTTCAACCCGTTTTAAACGAGCAGAAAGCATCTTAATTTAAACTTTCAGCCATCCCACTGATGTGGGGTGGTTTTTTTGTTATTATTTATTTAGGCTGTTTTCGTAAAGTTTGTTGTTTTGGAAAAATCCCAAGTGCCGGATTTTTCCCCGCATAACGCTGGATTTATTGGTCTATTTGGAGAGTAGCTCTTTTCTAAGGATGAAAATATTCTGATTGGCTGTTGAAATATATAGTTAATTTCCTAAAAAGGGTGTATGTATCAACAATGTTTTAGAAAAGAGTCTTTATTTAAGAAACAAAAATAGAAATGAGGATATATATGGCAGAGTTAATTAAAGATAGATATAGCCCTTCATTTTTTAACCAATTTATTAAAATCTTGAAGTCAACTTATCCGAGCTTTGATGAAAACCAGTTTTTAACCTTTATTTATGATGACGAATGGGAACAGCGGGAATTCAAGCAACGAATTCGCCATATATCACATGCATTAGGAGAATCCTTACCGCAACCGTATGATTCTTCTATTGAAATATTGCTGACGATCGCTCCACAATGCAAGGGTGTAGAATATTTGTTTTTCCCTGATTTTGTTGAAGTATACGGTCTAGACCATTGGGAAACCTCGATTATTGCACTAGAGCAGTTCACCAAATATTCGAGTTCTGAATTTGCGGTTCGACCGTTTATTTTAAAAATCCAAGCAAAAATGATGATTCAAATGCAGCATTGGGCATTAGATAAGGATGAGCATATACGAAGATTAGCGAGTGAGGGCTGCCGTCCGCGTCTCCCTTGGGCTCCAGTTTTGCCTGCTTTAAAGGAAGATCCAACTCCCATCTTACTTATCCTTGAAACATTAAAGGAAGACCCTTCCCTTTATGTAAGGAAATCTGTAGCAAATAATTTAAACGATATTTCAAAAGATCACCCCAACCTGTTAAAGCAAATCGTTCGTGAATGGAGAGGAAAACGTCCGCACACCGATTGGATATTAAAGCATGCTAGTCGCAGTTTGCTGAAAAAAGGGGATGTTGAGATTCTTCAGTTATTTGGATACACATCAGCGGCTAATATAAGTGTTCAAAATTTCACTCTCTCATGTGATCAACTGTCACTTGGTGAGACATTAACGTTTTCATTTGACGTTATTAACGAATCCATTGAATCACAAAACCTTCGGATTGAATACGGCATTGATTTTATGAAAGCGAACGGAAAACAAGCGCGAAAGATTTTTCATTTATCACAGAAGATCTATCCAAGTGGAACAACCCGTTTGGTCCGAGAACATGTATTTAAGAATTTGAATACACGTAAGCATTATGAAGGTTTGCACGGTTTAGTTATTCTTATTAATGGAGAAGAGAAAGCAAAGTCTGAATTTATTTTGAGGGTTAAGGAAGATTAAAGTATTCTATAAGAAGTTTTAAAACAGCCAACTTTGCAGTTGGCTGTTTTTGTGTTATCACCATTTCCAAAAAGACCAATCGCCCCAGGAATATTTCTTATCATCATCCCAGTCTTTGTCATACCATGAGTAATCATCGTTGTCATCGTTGTCATCGTTGTCATCGTCGTCATGGTCATGGTCTCCTTTTTTCCAGCAATACCAATCATGCCATACGTCCTTTGACTCAATACATTTGCTACTATCTTTCTTTTCCCTTAGACAGCCATCCCAATCTTCCCAGTCGTCATCGCCCCAATCGTGGTCCCAATCTTTATCCCAATCGTTACTCTCCTTCGAACTAGAATAGGAAAAGAGGAAACTAAAAAAAGACTTTGTTGATTGCGAATCACTATAAGAGTAACTTGAAGTTGCTAAAGCAGAGGATGGGAAAAGAAGACCAACAATCAGCATCACGATGGTCCAGTATTTTAAAGAGCTCTTCAAGAAGATCACCTCCTTTTATCACGTCATACTTTACTACTATTATAACACGAAATGTTCTTAATTAAGAACAGCGGTGATTTAAAATATTCCTCTACAATAAAAAACCCTCAATCAAATGATTGAGGGTTCCAATAATGCTTAGTTCTCTTCAATTTCTTTACGATTTTTCTTCAACATTTTTGAAAGTACTTCATACACAATCGGTACAATCACTAGTGTGAGAAGAGTTGATGATGTTAAACCACCAATTACCGTGATCGCTAATCCTTTTGAGATAAGACCAGCTCCACCAGCGCCAAATACCATTGGTACCATTGCCCCAATTGTTGCAATAGCAGTCATTAGAATTGGACGTAATCTAGTCGCTCCCGCTTCAATAATTGCGTCACGGATCGACATTCCTTCACGTTCCATATGAATAATACGGTCGACGAGAACAATTGCGTTCGTAACAACAATACCAATTAACATCAATAGTCCCATCATTACAGATACTGAGATTGTCTCACCAGCTATCCAAAGTCCAACGAAAGAACCAATCACTGCAAATGGTAAAGAGAATAGAATCGCAAATGGCGCTAACCCTTCACCGAATGTGACAACTAAAATAAAGTACACAATCAGAACCGCTGCTAACATCGCTACCCCAAGTTGCGTAAATGTTTCTTGCATATCCGCGGCTACACCAGATACCCCAAGCGTTACTCCTTTAGGCAGATCGAGGTCATCGATTTTTTTGTCTGCTGCAGAGGTTGCTGCAGAGACATCGTCTGTCGTGACTGTTCCAGAAACAGTAGAGTAGTATTCCCCTTCACTACGAGCTAATGTGTTATAGGCTGTTCCCTCTTCTACGGAAACAAGCTCAGACAACGGCATGGTCGTACCTAATGCAGTTGGTATTTGAGTTTCCAATAATTCATCGATCGATTTTGCATCTGTTTTTGCTTCCCGTTGAACGATGACATCAATTTTTTCACCGTCATTTTCTACGGTTGTTAACACATCTTCAGAACCTGTATTCGCTAGTGCTCCAACGATTTGTGCGGTAGTTAAACCGTACTGTAACACATCCTGTTGATCCACATTTAACACATGCTCCACATATGGATTTTCCATATCAGATGTAACGTCTTCCAAGTTTTTCACATCGTTTAATGCCTCTTCCACTTGGTTCACTGCTTTATTTAAGTCTTCTAAATCTTCACTGTACAATGTGTAGCTTACTTCATTTGAACTCATGCTACCCATCGCCATATTTTGCGATTTCCATTCACCAGAATGATCCATGTTAAATACATAATCTTCTACTTCTTTTTTCGCTTCTGGGAAATCTTTCATGTCAGGGTCAAAAATTAGGTACATTAACGCACCTTTTGCCCCTCCCGTCATGATAGCCGACATGTCTGTAGACGCACTATTGTTGTAAGAAATTTGAACAATGTCTATATCATCACGTTTCATCAGCTCTTGTTCAACTTCTTCAATATTCTCTAGCGATTCTGCCTCAAGCTCACCAGCAGCTGGTGTGTAGGTTAGGTAAATGGTTTTCTCTTCTTCAGAACCCATAAAACTAAATCCAATGATTGGAGTTAATGCAAGAGATCCCCCAAGTAATACTACCGCAATTAGAGAGGTAATAATCTTATGATTTAACGCTTTAGCTAGCACACCTTTGTACCATGTTGCTAATCTTCCAACCTCGTTGTGTTGTTTAACTTTCTTTTCTCCGTATAAATTCTTACGGAATAAGAAATGTGATAATGCTGGAACAATCGTAATCGCAACAATTAATGACGCACCTAAAGCGAAGGCCATCGTTAATGCAAACGGTCTAAAGAGCTCTCCAACCATGCCGCCAACGAACATAAGTGGTGCGAATACCGCAACCGTTACGAGCGTGGATGACAGGATTGGTTTAAACATTTCAATCGTTGCTTCACGAATTAACGCACGACCTCTAAGCTTTTCATTTTCCAAATTCATTCGTCTATAGATGTTTTCTACAACAACGATCGAGTCATCAATTACACGACCAATCGCTACCGTAATCGCACCTAACGTCATAATGTTTAAGGTAATATCAAGCCAGTTTAATAGCAAGAATGCCATAAAGATAGACACTGGAATCGATACGATGGATATAAGTGTTGATTTTACATCACGCAGGAATAAAAGAATGATGATGACCGCAAACAATCCACCAAATAACGCTTTTTCAACCATTGTGAAAACAGAGTCTTCGATTGGTTTTCCTTGGTCTAACGTTACATCAATAACTAATCCATCAATGGCCTCTTTTTCATCCTCAATTAAGTCTTTAATTTCATTAACTACTTCAACCGTATTTGCCTGTTGACCTTTTGTGATTTGAATAGAAATAGCTTCTTCCCCATTTGTACGGGAAATGGATTGTACTTTTCCAACTGTTTCTATCGTAGCGATATCTCCTAATGTAACAAATGGAGTTGGATTTTCAGCTGTAGGTGTTACAGGAATGAGCATCTCTTTTAGTTCATCCACCGTTTTTATATCTCCATCAATGGCTACCGCTTCTTCTCCTTCTTCATACTGTTGGAGACCTAGTGATAACGCCATATCGCTTGCTTGAACCATTTGTTTCACGGTATCTTCCGTTAAACCAAGCGCTTCCATCTTCTCTTGGTTATACGTGAATTGCACTTCTTCGATATGTTGACCTGTAATGGTTGTGGATCCAACACCATCAATATTGTTGATTTCCGGTAAGATGGTTTCTTCAACCGTTGTTGATAATTCAACAATATCTTCCTCCGTGCTGGATATGGATAAAGCCAACACAGGCATCATATTCATACTAAGCGCCATAATCGTTGGCTCTTCAGCAGCTTCCGGTAATGTTATATTATCTAGTGCTGATTCTAGTTCACGTTTTTTCTCATCCATATCAACGCCATAGTCGTACTCAATTTGCAATTGAGCTACGTTTGCAGATGAATTTGAAAAGACTGCCTTAACATCTTCAAGCCCCTCAATCGTCTGCTCCATCGGTATGGATACTTCATCCATTACTTGTTCAGCCGTTGCACCTGGATACACATCCATGACAATCAAATATGGAATCGAAACATCAGGAATACTTTCCATCTTCATCTTTGTGCCAGAGTATATACCAGCAGTTGTAACAATAATGGTTAATAACCAAACAGCAAGTTTATTTTTCAGGACAAAATTAACTAAACTTTTCAAACATTTTTCTCCCCTTTTGATTAATTTCAAGTGATTTGTTATAATCAAAACTATATATGACCGAACAGTCATCACTATAACAATATAACTGACTGATCGGTCAGTCGTCAACTTGTTTGTACTCACAATGTGTTAATACGGAATACTATAAATAAAGATTCAAATTTTATAATAAAAAAATTACAATTAATATCGGAACTTGTTTTAACGGGGGTTTTTCTATGAATGAAAAAGATAGGCAAATTATTGAAGTGAGCATGAGGCTTTTTGCCAGTAAAGGCTTTTCAACCACATCCATCCAAGAAATTGCAACAGAAAGTGGAATTTCTAAAGGGGCCTTTTATTTACACTTTAAATCAAAAGATGACTTACTATTAGCTATTTTACAATACCATTTTGAAATGATAGAGCAAGCTTTTTCAGAAGTAGTAACAAGCACTCAAAGTCCTCGAGAGAAGTTTATTTCTCAACAGATGGCATTATATTCACATTTTCTTACGCATAGAGACTTTCTTATTATGCTTACAAAAGAGCAAGCGATACCGAGAAATGAAACCATCAAACATTTGTTACTAGGGAAGCAAATGGAATCACATCAACACTATCGCCAAAGCATTATTGATATTTACGGTCCGGACATTGAACCGTACTCATGGGATATAACGATTATCCTTGAAGGCATGATCAAATCATATATGGGTGTTTTATTATTTTCTTCCCCAGATTTTAATATCAAACAGGTTACTGAGTTTATTCTTAAAAGAACAGATAGTATAGTGAAGGATATTTATGAAGACAGTCCCTTCTTAACAAACGAGAAAGTCGAAGAAATCATACACTTCTTCCTTTCGTCTGATCAGCCATCGTTATCCAATGTACTAAAAAACTTAGAAGAAGAGATAGATAAAATAGGAGAAGACGAGCTGCTAGTCACTTTTCAAGTATTAAAAGAGGAACTTGAAAAAGAAAAGCCGCGAGCTCCTGTCATCCAAGGCATGCTATCAAACTTCAGTGGATATCCTAGCCTTGATCACTATAAAAATCTCATGTCAGAATATTATTCAAGAAAATAAACGCTCAGAGATTGTGCGTGTTTCACATAGTTTGACCTTCTAGTCATTTAAAGCATATACTTAAACTGACCAATTGGTCATACAGAATGAGGGGTAAAGATGAAGCTAAATGAGGTAGTAAAACAAGCAGTTCGTGAAACGATGATAATAAGTAAACGATTAACGAGTGCGCAAATTGTTGAAAAGCTACAAAAACAAGGAATACAAGCATCACTCTGTAAGCGCCTTGTAGCACAGGAATAGGAGTAAAATCATTTGAAAACAGCCATGTTCAGTAGGCTTGTCCTAACCATTATTTTATATAGCTTTTTTACCTTTTATATCAGCTGGAATGTACATCTGTGGCTACAGTCCACTTTTTCAGTAGAAATTTTCGGAATCGTTGTGGCTGTTATTTTTCTGTTTTCATACAGCTATGTTCTAGCGAGATTTTTTAAAAAATTATTAGTTCTCAAATACATAGGTTCGTATTGGTTCGGAATCATTCAATACACCTTGTTGCTCCTTCCGATCGCTGATTTTATTGGTTGGCTATTTATTTTTGCTGGTTTTTCTCCTGACCGCGTTATTTTTTGGGTTGGTACCTTTGTCCTTTTTGTGATGATTGGTATTTTGGGGCTTGGTACTTTCAACGCCTATAATCCTGTGATTCGGGAGCATTCTATTAAAATAGATAAGGAAGCTTCATTTTCCTCACTCCGGGTTGTCATGGCATCTGATATGCACTTTGGCCATTTATCCGGTAAAACTCATGCGAATCGTTTGGTTCAAGAAGTGAATTCGCTACAGCCCGATCTGATTCTGTTGCCAGGGGATATAATTGATGATGACCCTGAGCCTTTTATTCAAAAAGGGTTCGGTTCCATTATGGAAAACCTATCAGCTACATATGGTGTTTACGGGGTTTTAGGAAATCACGAATATTATGGTGGCGGAATTCCCCTGTATGTAGAAGAAATGCAGCGTATTGGAATTCCTATCTTAATGGATGAAACAGTTGTTCTTGAAGGCGGTATACAGCTGGTTGGGAGAAAAGATAAGACCGATCGTAACCGAAAAAACATGGAAAACCTGCTAGATAGTTTAGATGAGACAAAGCCGATCTTTATTATGGATCATCAACCACTAGAACTCGTTCAAGCAGCAGAGCACGGAGCGGATTTAATGCTGTCTGGACATACACATCGTGGACAGATGGCACCGAACCATTTGATTACTAGAAGAATTTTTGAGCTTGATTGGGGATATTTGAAGAAAAGTCAACTTCATGCATTCGTCTCCTCAGGTTTTGGCTTTTGGGGTCCACCGCTCCGGATTGGGAGCCGTTCGGAAATACTATTAATTGATATTACTTTTACTAAGGCTCTTTTCTAAAACAATGTTGCTATATACACACTTTTCAGGAAATAAACTAGCTGTTTCAACAGCCAATCAGAATATTTTCATCCTTAGAAAAGAGCTACTCTCCAAATAGACCAATAAACCCAGGGTTACGCGGGGAAAAAGCCGGCTTTTGGGATTTTTCTAAAACAACAAACTTTACGAAAACAGCCTTTAAAAAAACAGTTTGCGTTCGTAGCGCGAACTGTTTTTATTTTTTTGAAAATTTATTTATTGACAAAGGTTTGAACCATATCATATAATTACCTCGAAATAAAATATATTTAATTCGAGATATACAAACTAAAACAAAACAATTGGAGGTTTATTAAAATGACAAAAGCAAAATGGGCAGTAGACACAGCACACAGCAACGTTGATTTTTCAATCAAACATATGATGATCGCTAAAACAAATGGTGCATTCCATAAGTTCGATGCAGAAATTGATGCAGATCCAACTGATTTAACAACTGCTAACATCGTGTTTAACGTAGATGTGGCAAGCATTGATACTCGTAACGAAGATCGTGACAACCACCTTCGTTCTGCAGATTTCTTTGATGTAGAAAACTATCCTACTATGACTTTTAAATCTACTTTAATTGAAAGAAAAGACGAAGATGAGTACAACGTTACTGGCGACCTTACTCTTCACGGCGTAACAAAATCTGAAACTTTTGTTGTCACTTTCGAAGGTCAAGGCAAAGATCCTTGGGGAAATGAAAAGGTTGGTTTCAGTGCAGAAGGTACAGTAAACCGCAGTGATTACGGTCTAACTTGGAACGCTGCTCTTGAAACAGGTGGAGTTCTTGTTGGAGATAAAGTGAAGTTTTCTATCTCTTTAGAAGCTGCAAAAGCTGAGTAATACTTACTGAAAACTAATGGGCTGTTACTTTCTTATTAAAAGACATAGGAAAAGACGTATGAATTGGCATACGTCTTTTCTCATTATATATGGTTAAGCACCCGAGCTGATAATAGACGGAGAAATTCCGCTTAACTTAATAATTTTTTTAAAAAAGGCTTAAATAAACGGAGAGTTTCCGCCTATTGGCTCGAAAATTGCAAAAAAGGGAGATTTTGCTCTGCATAAGCGGAAAACCTCCCCTTATTGACCCCGAAATGAGCTCCATTTTCCACCTAACCGGAAAGTCTCCGGTTATTTCACTTTTTCTAGTTACTCGATTTCAAACGTTTCCTGCTGGAACTCATCTTTTATCGATATCCTAACCGTCTTGAAATGTTTAATCCTGATTCAAGAACATGTGGTTTCAATTCTTCCATACGTTCGTCCGTCATTCGAATTGTTGGGCCCGAAACACTTAACGCTGCCACTGCATTCCCCTTATTGTCGAAAATGGGCACGGCAATGCACGTGATGCCCAGTTCATTTTCCTGTAAATCTAGCGCATACCCTCTTTGTTTAACGGCTTCTAATTCAGATAGAAATTTTGCACGATCGGTAATTGTATAGTTTGTATGAACAGGCAACCCTTTTCGTTGAATGATCTCCTCAGTGGTGCTAGTCGGTAAGTAGGCTAAGATGGCTTTTCCTACTCCTGTACAGTGCATAGGTGCTCGTCTCCCTACCTTTGAGTGCATACGAAGCGTCTCTGTTCCTTCAAATTTTTCAATATAAACGACTTCATCATGATCATACACGACTAAGTGGATAACCTCATCAGTCACCTTTCCTAGCTCTTGTAAGTAAGGCTTAGCTTCTGTTCGTATATCGATGGAATCCAAAAGCTTTGAGCTAATATCCAAAAATGTATATCCCAGCCGATATCGACCACTCTCAGCATCTTGCTCAATATACCCGTACTGCGCCAATGTCGTTAGTATACGGTAGACGGAACTTTTGTTTATATCCATTTGATTGGCGATTTCTGTAACGCCAAGACCTTCTTTTTTCATAGAAACAAGAGTAATAATATCCAGGGCGCGACTCACCGATTTGACCATATTTTCTCTTTCCATTTTCTTCACCTCACGCCCTGATTTATTGATTATTTTTGATGGGCAAATTTTCTTTTGGCTTCGATTCTTCGACGATGCAAGATGGGTTCAGTATACCCGCTCGGCTGTTCATATCCTTTAAACACTAACTCACATGCTGCTTGGAAGGCAACGGAATCCTCATATCTTTCGGCCATTGGACGGTAATGAGGGTCTCCCGCATTTTGTTCGTCTACTACTTTTGCCATCCGCTTCATCGTGTCTAGAACTTGTTCCTTTGTACAAATTCCATGATGTAACCAGTTGGCCATATGTTGACTTGAAATTCGTAAGGTTGCTCGGTCTTCCATTAAACCAATATGATGGATATCCGGAACTTTAGAACAACCCACTCCTTGCTCGACCCAACGAACGACATAACCAAGTATCCCTTGTGCATTATTGTCTAACTCTGCTTGAATCTCTTCTTTACTCCAGCAACTACGATCTCCTGCCACTGGAATGCTTAATATATCAGCTTGATAGCTTTGTAGGTTTCGCTTCAGTTCCTCTTGAACCGAACCAACATGAACTTGATGATAATGAAGAGCATGCAGGGTCGCTGCCGTCGGTGATGGCACCCAAGCCGTGTTTGCTCCTGCTTTTAGATGACCGATTTTTTGTTTCATCATCTCATCCATCAAGTCCGGCATTGCCCACATTCCTTTTCCAATTTGCGCCTTTCCTTGCAGACCCGCAGTTAGTCCTGTTGCCACATTGGACTTTTCATAGGCTTGAAGCCAGGTGGATGTTTTCATCTCATTTTTTCGTATCATCGGTCCTGCTTCCATGGAGGTATGAATTTCATCTCCCGTACGGTCAAGGAAACCAGTATTGATAAACACTACTCGTTCTTTAACTTCATGTATGCAATTCTTCAAATTGAGACTCGTACGTCTTTCCTCATCCATTACCCCAATCTTTATCGTGTTCCGCGGCACATTGATTAAGTCCTCCACCCTATTGAATAGTTCATTGGCAAAAGCGACTTCCTCAGACCCGTGCATTTTTGGTTTTACGATATAGATAGAGCCCTTAGAAGAATTTTGATAGGAGCCATTTCCTAAAAGAGAGTGCTTCGCAATTAAGCTTGTTAGTACAGCATCCATGATCCCTTCTGGCACTTCGTTTCCTGCTTGATCGAGGATAGCATTCGTCGTCATTAAATGACCAACATTTCTAACAAACATAAGGGAGCGACCTTTTAAAGTGAATGAATTACCCGTTGGACTCGTGTACTCACGGTCTGGTTGCAGTCTACGCGTGAGTGTGGTCGAACCTTTTTGGAAGGTGGCGGTTAAGTCCCCTCTCATTAATCCTAGCCAATTTCGGTACACACGTACTTTATCTTCAGCATCTACTGCGGCAACAGAATCTTCGCAGTCCATAATGGTAGTTAAGGCTGATTCCATGACAATGTCTTTTACACCAGCCATATCTGACGCTCCGATGGGTGATTGGCAATCAATTTGGATTTCAAAGTGGAGGTCGTTATTTTTCAACAAGATTGCTGACGGTTTTTCGGTTTCACCTTGGTATCCGACGAATTGCTGTTGGTTCTTCAGCTGTGTCTTACTTCCATTTGTTAAGGCAATGATTAACTGATCTTCTTGAATATAATAATTGGTTACGTCTGAATGGAAACCTTCCTGAAGAGGAGCCGTTTGATCTAAAAATTGCTTTGCAAAAGCGATTACTTTTTTCCCGCGGATCGGATTATAAGCTCCTGTTTTAGATGCTCCACCTTCCTCACTAATAACATCCGTTCCATAAAGGGCATCATACAGACTTCCCCATCGGGCATTGGCGGCATTTAATGCGTACCTGGCATTGTCGACAGGAACAACAAGCTGAGGACCTGCTTGAAGACTAATTTCTTCATCCACGTTTTCTGTTGTTACTTCAAAATCAGCTACTTCTTGTTCTAAGTAACCGATCTCCGTTAAGAAGTTTTTGTAGGACTCAGGAGTGAAGGATGGTTGTTGTTTATGAAATATGTTGATTTGCTGTTGGAGATCTTCTCTTTTTCTTAAAAGGGCTTCGTTTTTCGGTGTTAATTCATTGAAAAGCTCAATAAGCTCCTCCCAAAATGCCTCTTCATCAAGATGAGTTAGTGGCAACGCTTCCTTTTGGATGAAATGGTAAAGCTCTGCTGCAATCTTTAACTTCCCCTTTGTTACATAAATAGACATTCTCTTTCCTCCCTATGAAAATAGACTGTTTCTTATTACGCAACGCTGTTTGTTATTTTGTATATTTTTATCCTAACACACCATTGTAAGATTATTCAAACAATATTTCCAAAAACAAAAACCTAGATCCAACCGAATCTAGGTTTCTCCCCATTTTATTGTTCTTCTGTTAACAACGCTTCTTCGCCTTCCACATCTGTAGGGATTTCTATCGCTCGTTGTTCTTCGTATTTAATGAACGCTTCAACCACACGATTAGCAATGTGTTTGTTAACCGGATGTTTGTCATTTGAAGCCCATGGAACGACGACAGAGAAAGCTACTTTAGGATTCTCGGATGGGTAGTAACCGACAAATGTTAGGTTGTAGGTTGCTTGTCCCCACTTTGAACGGTCTGGTCCATAGTAATAGGTTTGTGCCGTTCCTGTTTTTCCTGATACGTCCATCGTGAAGGAACCTTTGGCCGTACCGTTCGCTCCATTAACAACTCGGTAAAACCCTTCCCGAACACGAGCCAAATCTTCATCTGTATTTAATACGCGATTTAACACTTCTGTTTTGATGTTCTGAACAACTGGCCCTAGTCCTTGTTCACTAATAGGTTCATGGACACTTGCCACAAGGTGAGGCTTCACACGCATGCCGCCATTTGCAATCGCTGATACGTATTGTGCCATTTGAAGCGGTGTATACGTATCGTACTGTCCAATGGCCATATCGAGTAGCAACCCTGGGTTATCGGGTACTCCTTGGAACCCAGTTGCTTCGTTCGGAAGGTCCACTCCTGTTGACACACCGAGACCAAATTGCTTATAGATGTTTCTTAATCTCATGTAATCCTCTTGTTGAACGGATATAGGAGAGTTAGCCACATAATTCACGCCTGCCATTTTCATAACAGTATGGAACATGTACACGTTACTCGATACTTCTAGAGCTTTTAAGTCATTCAAGCTTCCGAAGTTTTTCCATGATGACTTTGGCTTTGCCCCTTTTAAAAGGATCGGTGAATCATAGAAATATGAACCATGCTTAATGGCTCCTGTTTGGTATCCAGCCAGAACGGTTGCTCCTTTGACTGTTGATCCCATTTCATACTGACTCGCAAACGCTCCAACAGAATAATCGAGTAGTTCACTCTTATTTTCCTGATTAATCATTTTTCCAGCGATGCTATACACTTCGCCAGTATACGGGTGCATCATGACCACAAAGGCACGGTCAAGGAGATTATTTCCTTTTCCTGCTTTTGCATTTCGAATTTCTTCTTCTAGTATCTTTTCTACTTCCTTTTGCAAATCAGCATTGATACTTAAGCGTAAATCCATTCCTCTTGAACCTTCAGAAACGATTACTTCATCAACCACGTTACCGCTTCGGTCGGTTACGTATTTCTTTTGACCTTTATTCGGATGCAGTAATTCTTCATATTGATACTCTAAATAACTTTTTCCCACCCGGTCGTTACGCGAGTAGCCTCTAGATAAGTAAAAATTGCTTCTTTCTTCCAATATCCCCTGCTTGGCTGTTGTTACACTGCCTAAAACCGGCTTCAACATTTCACCATATGGATAAATACGATTCCAATCTGTAATAATTTCTACACCTGGAAGATAGCTAAGATTTTCCGATACGGTTGCCATCTCTTCAAGAGTTAATCCTTCAGATTTAATCGTTTGAATTTCATACATATAGCCACTTGTCATGCGCTTGTAAATAATGGCTTCCTCAAGCTCTTTTTCTTCTATTTCTTTCAAAGCTGTTTCAGGAACTCGCTCGATTTGAAGGGCATATTGTTCTTTCCCGGTAAGCGAAAGTTCTTTTTCCTTTAAAAGCTTTTCTGCTTCGTCTGGATAAGCCGCTAACCAGTAATCTTTTAAATCTCTTTCTTTATAACTCTCTTTTTCTAAGCTTAATAGTTTTGCAAGTTTACGTGTAACTTCAATTTTATCTTCAGTTGTCATGCCTGGTTCTTCTGAAAAGGCGACAGCATCCATTCCTTCATTATCGACAATCACTTGTCCATGTCGGTCATACATTTTGCCCCGTGGTGCTGGCAAACTCACAACCGTCGCATCTAGTCTTGAAACTTCTTTACTATATGATTCCCCGAATACGATTTGTACTAATCCTAAACGGATAATGAGAAGTGTAAATAGACAAAATATAACAAAGAACAGTAGGTTTAAACGAAATGATCTACTTTTTAAATTCTTTTTTAGTAATTCCCTATTCCCCAATTTTCAATTCTCCCTTCCACACCCAACTAATTATAACAAAGTTTTAAGGAGAATTAGGAGACGAATCGACATTTTTTCTAAGCACATTTTACCTTTTATGTTCCTACATGTATTAGTAAATACTAAAACTTGTACCAGACCAGCGAAAGGATTGGTTGAGATGCTATCAAGTCAACAACTACAGCAATTTAAGCAAACGTTAGAAGACCGTAAAGCACAGATAGAAGAGGAATTTGAAAACAATGATCATTTTAATTTGCAGCGAAGTCTTTCCGATTCGGTAAGTGAACTTTCTGTTTACGACAACCACCCTGGTGATGCTGGAACCGAATTATATGAACGGGAAAAAGATCTCGCCCTTAACGAACATTATCGATTGGAATATCGTAATACTCTTGAAGCCATAGAAGCCATCAAAAACGGAACATATGGTACATGCTTGGTTTGTCATAAGGAGATCCCAGTGGAGAGATTAGAAGCTCTTCCCAATACACTTTATTGCATTGAGCATACTCCAGATAAAGTGACCTCTCATGAAAGACCGATTGAAGAGGGCGTATTAATGCCTCCTTTCGGAAAGTTCGATATGGATGAGACCGATGAAAATGTCTCGTATGATGCAGAAGATTCCTGGCAGGATGTTGCAAGCTACGGAACGTCTGAGAGCCCTTCTGATTTAGTGGAGCAAGTGGATCATTATAATGACATGTATATTGAACCGCAAGAAAATGTTGGTTATGTGGAAGATTACGAAAACTTTGTCGGAGTGGATATTACCGGTAAGCATGTGACCGTCTACCCCAATAAGCAACATGAAAAGTATGAAGAGGAACTCGATGAAGAAGGCATTATGACAACCTTTGGTGATCTTCCTGCCGTTGAGCATGACCCTTATACGGAAGAAGCTCTAGAGAGAGATGAAAAAGGACAATGATTTCATTGTCCTTTTCTCCTTGTTAAAAGAGTTGTTCAAACACTTCGTTTAATTGCTTAGCACGAGTATCATCATCTTCATTGTTCGCATGCTGAATTTCTTCCGGCAAAATACTGTTTAAAAAATTATTCTCTTCATCAGATAAGCTTCGAGCAAAGCTTTCTTCACTTGAAAAATGCCCTTGCTCTATCTTATTGAATATGAATTCAGCTGTGTCAGATCGATCCGTATAGTTCGATAATATTTCTCTTAAATAAGCTAATGACTTGTTCATTCGTTTCCCTCCTTTTCATGGCACACACGTACATTTTTGCTGTTTTGCTCGAGATTTATGTATGTTTCTCGCTTCCTTAAAATTACCATCAATACTAGCACTGTTACTGAACATCCTAATAGTAGGAAATAAACGTTGAGGTGAGAAGGATGTTTCGAAGAACAAGACCGCTTATGCTTATTGGATTAGCATTATTACTTATTATAGGTGTTGCTCGAATGATGCCCGATCGAGAAGTAAGAACGCTCGACCGAAATACGATAGATATGCGCAAAGTGAATGTTGAGCCTTCTCAAGAACCAACATCCAAACTCATGCATCTAAATAATGATCCATCCAACAACCGCTTAGTTTCAAAACTTAATCATCATTCAGAAGTTCAAATTATTAACCATAATGAAGATGATCAAAGTCACTACTATGAGCACGAGGCAACTGTGAAATTTAAAACTGACATTACTGATGAACGGCTTGCCCAAATAAATAAAGAGATTGATGCAAGTAGAAGTGAAAAATTAGCGAACCTATATATGTTCCGCTCCAAATCCAAAACGACTCATCAAATGCTCCTTTACTTCCGTGGGTTAGAGGAAGTAGAGTATGCGGAACCTAATTTCATTCTTTTACAAAATGAAGCAGTTGCCCCAAATGACACTTATTATCAAGAGCAGTACCAATGGAATCTTCCTGTAATAGAAACAGAAAAAGGATGGGATATTTCAAAGGGTGATAAAAATGTCGTAATTGCCGTGGTGGATACAGGGGTAGATCTAGACCATCCGGATTTACAACATAAGTTGGTAGAAGGATACAACGCGATTGATGAAAAAGCTACCCCAGATGACGATAATGGTCACGGGACACATGTCGCAGGTATCATCGCTTCCGAAACAAATAATCACGAAGGAGTGGCTGGAATCACATGGTACAATCAAATTATGCCCGTAAAAACATTGGCGAAGGACGGATATGGCTATACGTTCGATATTGCAAAAGGCATTGTCTGGGCCACAGACCATGGAGCCGATGTCATTAATTTAAGCTTAGGGAATTATCAACCCGCTACCGTTTTAAAAGAAGCCATTCAATATGCATACGATAAAGGCGTCGTTCTTATCGCTGCTTCGGGTAATGATAATACGAACCAGCCAAGTTACCCTGCTGCCTTTGACCAAGTCCTTAGCGTATCAGCTATCGGTTATTCAGGGGAACGGGCCTCTTTCTCGAATTATGGAAATTATATCGATGTAGCCGCACCAGGAGTTGATATTCCAAGCACCTATTTCCAAAACCAATATGCCGCCCTTTCAGGAACATCCATGGCGTCTCCACATGTGACAGGATTAGCTGGGCTAATCTTATCTACGAATCCGACCTTATCAAATAAGGAAGTCATGGACATTATCCGTTCTTCAAGCTATGACATTGGAGAAGTTGGGAAAGATGAATACTTTGGCGAAGGATTAATTGATGTAAATAGAGCATTGGCTGCGGCTAAAAGGAAATAACGTAAGACCCTCAATCCTGAGGGTCTTTCTTCGAGTTTAACACAAATGGATATGGTCAATACTTTTAGAGACACTTCCAAGAGGTGAGGATATGCACCACCGAATATATACTAGTTTTTTGCGATTGCCGACACTTGTCCGAATATTAACTATGGCTATATTACTCGTTCTTTTCTTTGGAGCATTGATTCATATTGTTGAGCCAGAGAGTTTTCCTACTGTTTTTGAAGGAATCTGGTGGGCCATTATTACAACATCCACCGTTGGATATGGGGACTATTCTCCAGAAACATTTCTAGGAAGAATAGTAGGAATTCTCCTCATTTTTATAGGTGCTGGGTTCTTATCAACCTATTTTATTACACTTGCAACCACTGCCGTTTCTAGGCAAAACAATTATCTAGAAGGAAAAGTTCATTTTAGAGGAGATAAACATTTGATTATCGTTGGTTGGAATGAACGGTCAAAAGAAATTATTCAAACAATTCGAACACTCGACCAATTTACAGATATTATTTTGATCGATGAAACCTTGGAATCCAATCCAGTTATGGATGCAAAGGTGCATTTTATTAGAGGAAGAGCTTCTCAAGATCATGTCTTAATAAAAGCAAATATAGCAACAGCCGAAAAGGTCCTTATTACAGCCGATCAACATAAGGATGAGCTTGATGCGGACATGAATACGATTCTTGCATTACTTACCATCAAAGGTCTAAATCCCAACATTACTGCCATTGTAGAAGTTCTTACCCGTGAACAGATGGCCAATGCGGAAAGAGCTGGAGCTGACGAAATTATTCAGTCAAACCGAATGATGAGTTATATTATGACCAATTGCATCGCCACTGATCGAATTGTTTCGACTTTTGTTGAGGTACTTGACGAACTTCATGGAAGTAGAGTTCATTTCTATCCAAGTAAAGACTATGTTAATCAATCATTTTATACCGCGAATGGGAGCTTACTTAAAGATGGAAAGCTTTTAATCGGCATTAAAAGAGGAGAAAACACGATGGTGAATCCTCCTCAAGAAACGATTATTGATGATCATGATGAGTTACTAATTATTGACCGGCTTTAGTCAAGGCTCTTTCTTAGACTTTGTTGCTTGAAACATAATTTCAATGATTGTGCTGTGTTTCCGCAGAATATAGTATAAATTTAATAAGAAAGAGCCTACAAACTAAATTCTAAAACTTTAAATAGCTATTTCCACGTTAAAATCGGCTTTAAGATTTTAACAACCATCTTTACTAAAACAGTCTTAGTCAATAAGAATTTGTTCGAGTTCTTGGACGAGTGCCTTACCGATATCTACAAATTTTTCAGGAAAGCTTGCGTCCTTTTCCACTGGTTCCTGAAACTGGTCAAAGGAAGCAGATGCATTACCAATATAAGCATGGTCGTCTAGGTCATCTTGATAAAAATGTGATAGCAAGAATGGTCTTTCAATCGCTACCGTACAATTCCGTGCGTCTAATTGTCCATCAACTACTCGAAACGGAATCCTTAAAAATTGATATCCTTTTTCATCATCAATTTTATAATCTAAATATCCGTGATCATAATCCCAATTACCGCCAATCGTATAACCAAGCGGTTTCAATGATTGCTCTAGCTTATACAAATCAAAGTGCTTGCCTTCAATTTGTGAAGGAATTTGAATCATAGCCATCCCCCTTTTTCTTTTAGTTTCTCACAAAAAAAAGAGTGTTAGTCAAAAGAGAGGAAATCTCTAATGACTAACACCTTTTTTAATTATAAACGCTTTTCAAGCTCTGCTTTCTTCTCTTCGAATCCAGGTTTGCCTAATAATGCGAACATGTTTACTTTATATGCTTCTACTCCAGGTTGGTCAAATGGATTTACACCAAGTAGGTAGCCACTCATTGCACATGCTTTTTCAAAGAAGTATGCAAGGTAACCGAATGTGTATGCATCCATTTGCGGAATCGTCACCACTAGGTTAGGAACTCCGCCGTCTGTATGAGCAAGCAATGTACCTTCGAATGCTTTGTTGTTAACAAAATCAACCGTTTGGCCAGCAAGATAGTTTAATCCGTCTAAATCACTATCTGCTTCTTCGATCGTTAGCTCATGACGAGAATTTTCTACACGTACAACTGTTTCAAATAGGTCACGACGACCTTCTTGAACGTATTGACCTAAAGAGTGTAGATCGGTTGAGAAGTTTGCAGATGAAGGATAAATTCCTTTTTGGTCTTTACCTTCGCTTTCTCCAAACAACTGTTTCCACCATTCTGCAAAATACTGCAAGCCTGGCTCATAGTTAATCAGCATCTCAATGGTTTTCCCTTTGTTGTAAAGGACGTTACGAACCGCTGCATATTGGTATGCTAAGTTTTCTTCTAGCTCTGAGCTTCCGAAGTCATCGCGTGCAGCTGCTGCACCTTTCATCATTGCTTCGATATCTGCTCCACTTGCAGCAATCGGAAGTAAACCTACAGCCGTTAGAACCGAATAACGACCACCCACATCATCAGGAATGATGAATGATTCGTATCCTTCTTCAGTAGCTAGAGTTTTTAATGCTCCTCTTGCTTTGTCAGTAGTTGCATAAATACGTTTCTTCGCTTCTTCTACTCCATACTTTTCTTCTAAAAGCTTGCGGAAAATACGGAAAGCGATCGCTGGTTCTGTTGTTGTACCAGACTTAGAAATAACGTTAAGAGAGAAATCCTTTCCGTCTAAAAGATCCATCACATCTCTCATGTATGTAGAACTAATGTTGTTTCCGATGAAGATAATTTGTGGTGTGCTACGCTTTTCCTTTGGCAATGCATTGTAAAAGCTGTGTTGCAGCATTTCAATGGCAGCGCGTGCACCTAAGTATGAACCACCAATTCCACAAACTAAAAGAACATCAGAGTCTTGCTTAATTTTTTCTGCTGCTTTTTGGATACGAGCAAATTCTTCTTTGTCGTAGTTAACTGGAAGGTCAATCCAACCTAAGAAGTCATTTCCAGCTCCTGTTGCTTCATGTAATGAATGATGAGCAACTTTTACAAAATCACGTAAATAAGTAACTTCATGTTCCCCAAAAAAACTAAGTGCTTTTGAGTAATCAAAACGAACGTGTGTCATGAATGATCCTCCAATGATTTGTTGTTTACTATATCACTTTATCGAAAGCTGGTTAAGGAATCAAGAACCGTCTACTTATGTAAGCGCACACATTTAAAACAAATGTATTAATTGTTAAGAAATGCTCAAAAACCCACCTTCTTACCGTAGTATTTCCACCCAAAAAAAAGAAACACGTGCAATTATGAAAATTGCACGCAAAAAGTTTTTTTATAAAGAGGCACGGTAAATCGCCATGACGTCTTCTTTGTTTAATTTTGTGAAGTTACCGAATTCGCCGTATACCATTGCTTTGTCAGCCATCACTTCGATTTGGCTATCGTCAATGTCGTAGTCTGCTAAGCGTGATGGTGCACCGATGGAGCTCCAGAATTCACGAAGTTTAGCGATTCCTTCTAGACCCACTTCCTCATCTGTTTTGCCTTCTGCGTTTACTCCGAATACGCGTACAGCAAGCTTCTTGAAGCGTTCTGGTTTCACCTTCAAATTATGCTTCATCCAGTTCGGGAATAGAATCGCAAGTCCCCCACCGTGTGGAATATCGTATACAGCCGAAACCGCATGCTCAATATTATGCGATGCCCAGTCTCCACGGTAGCCCATAGAAAGCATACCGTTCAGTGCCATCGTTCCACTATAAAGTATCGTAGCACGATGCTCATAACTTTCAAGGTTTTCAAGAAGCTTTGGCGCCGACTCCATTACGGTAAGTAATAACCCCTCACACATACGGTCCTGAAGCTCAGTGTTTTCGGTTAAATGGAAATAATGCTCAAACACATGGGACATCATGTCGACAATTCCATATACCGTTTGATCTCTAGGAACTGTGTATGTATTTACTGGATCAAGAATAGAGAATTGTGGGAATGTGACTGCACTGCCCCATCCGTATTTTTCATTGGTTTCCCAGTTTGTAATAACTGACCCAGAATTCATTTCTGATCCTGTTGCTGCTAAAGTTAAAACCGTACCAAACGGAAGCGCTTCCTTTGCAACGGCTTTACGTGTCATTAGATCCCAAGTTTCTCCTTCGTACTTAGCACCTGCTGCAATTGCCTTTGTACAGTCAATAACACTTCCTCCACCAACAGCTAACAGGAAGTCAATGCCTTCAGCTCTACAGATTTCTACTCCCTTTTTAACAGTAGACAGACGTGGATTGGGTTCAACACCCGCTAGCTCAAATACCTCAACATCTACTTCTTTTAATAAGGACAAGACCTGATCATATAGGCCATTTCGTTTAATGCTTCCTCCTCCATACACAAGTAAGACTTTCTTGCCGTATTGAGGTACTTCAGCCTTCAATTGTTCGACAGTATCTTTACCAAAAATCAATTTCGTCGGATTAAAAAATGTAAAATTATCCATACTTCATCCTCCTATTCAATCTTTATTATGTTCCAAAAAAGTAGTGAATGCAAAAAAATAGACTCCAAAATTCTTACTATAAAAATGCATAAAAGGTGGGCAGAAATCAAACGATAAGATTGTGTAACTTTATATAGCTAAACTATATAAATAAACCATCCCAAGGAGGAAACAGCATGAGTACCATTCAACGTATTGCACTAGTACTTACCATTATCGGGGCTATCAACTGGGGACTAATTGGATTCTTCCAATTTGACCTAGTTGCAGCTATCTTCGGCGGACAAGGTTCTGCTCTTTCTAGAATTATCTACGGCTTAGTTGGTATCGCTGGGTTATTAAATCTAGGCCTACTATTTAAACCAAATGAACAAACCGTGAGAGATCCAGAACCTAGAGCGACAAGATAAAGCGGAAGCGCCTTGTTCAGCTCCGACAGGCATAAGACGAATCGCGCAGGAAGGCCTGCCTTCTGGAGAGATTTGGCTTATGACCCCGAGGAGCTAGGCGCTGCAGCTAGGCAATTCTCAAAGTTCAAAGAACGTCAAGCTAATAGTAAAAATCCTTGCACCCAAAAAGTGCAAGGATTTTTTCATGCGCTTAATACCTTCTTAATGCGTTCAATCGCCCAGTCAAGGTCTTCGTTACTGATCACTAATGGTGGAGCAAAGCGAATTACTGTGTCATGTGTTTCCTTACATAACAATCCCTCTTCTTTTAACTGCTCGCAGTATTTTCTAGCTGGGACCGTCAGTTCAACACCGATAAACAGTCCACGACCGCGAACTTCTTTAATGATTGGGTTCTTGATTTCTTTTAATTTTGATAGAAAATAGATCCCAAGCTCCTGAGAACGTTCTGCTAACTTTTCTTCTGTTAGTACTTGTAAAGAGGCAATGGAAACTGCACAGGCCATTGGGTTGCCACCGAATGTGGATCCGTGTGACCCTGGATTAAATACACCGAGAACTTCTTTGTTTGCGACAACGCAAGAGATCGGGAATACGCCCCCACCAAGCGCTTTTCCTAAAATATACATATCTGGTTCGATGCCTTCCCATTCACAAGCAAACATTTTCCCCGTACGCGCCAGACCAGCTTGAATTTCATCGGCAATAAAAAGGACATTGTTTTCTTTACAAAGATCAAAAGCAGCACGCATAAATCCTTCAGGTGGAATGACAATACCCGCTTCTCCTTGGATAGGTTCGATCAAGAAGGCAGCAGTATTTGGAGTGATGGCAGCTTTTAATGCTTCGATGTCTCCGTATGGAATCAGCTTAATTCCCGGTAACATAGGTCCGAATCCACGCTTATACTCTTCCTCAGACGAAAGAGAAACCGCTGTCATTGTACGTCCGTGAAAATTACCTAAGCATGCAATAATCTCTGCTTGATCATCTTCTACACCCTTCACATCATACGCCCACCGACGGGCTGCCTTAACCGCTGTTTCCACTGCCTCCGCACCCGTGTTCATTGGCAATGCCATTTCTTTATTGGTCATTTCACAAATCATTTCATACCATGGTCCAAGCTGATCATTATGAAACGCACGTGAGGTCAGCGTTACCCGATCCGCCTGTTTCTTTAATGCTTCAATTATTTTCGGATGACGATGACCTTGGTTCACAGCTGAATACGCGCTAAGCATATCCATATATTTGTTACCTTCAGGATCTTCCACCCAAACACCTTCTGCTCTAGAAATAACAATCGGAAGAGGATGATAATTATTTGCCCCAAACTTTTCCGTTTGCTCAATGACTTCATGTGATTTATTCGCCATATTATTTACCTCCGATCTCATTCATTCGTGGTGAAAAAACTACCTTATCTTAGTGTATCTTAAAAGAATAACTTATGTCCTTTCTCGAGAAAAAAACATAAAAAAAAGTGGGAGAATCTCTCCCACACTTTGATTAATAATTATCTTTGTGATTGTTCAATCCACTCTTGTAACTTGTCTTTTAGCGTGTTAAAGCCTTGTGGTGCTTCTGTATCTTGCTTGATAGCAGCTGCAGCTGTACGCTTTCTTGGCTTCTTCGGAGCAGCCTTTTGTGCAGCTACTGGTGCTTCAGGAGCTTCTACAGTTGCGCGGATAGAAAGACCGATTTTCCCAGCATTTTCATCGATAGAAAGAACCTTTACTTGAACTTCATCTCCTACTTTAAGGTGCTCGTTAATATCTTTAACGAATCCGTGAGTAATTTCTGAAATATGAACTAACCCTTGAGTATTTTCATCAAGTGCAACGAACGCACCGTATGCTTGAATTCCTGTAACCTTACCTGTAACAACACTTCCAACTTCAATTTTCTCTGACATAGAAACACTCCTAAATATAGTTTATTTATCCTTTTTATACGCAATATAAGATTATATCACATTGTCACATCTTATTCAAAAAAATTTACTACACAATAGTCCGAAAATATAGTATTATGGGAAAATATCTTTTAAAGTAGGTGTAAAAACTGTAATGAAAACACATGAGCAATGGACATCAAAGATCGGCTTTATACTTGCAGCAGCTGGCTCTGCAATTGGACTAGGAGCCATTTGGAAATTCCCATACATGGCTGGAACAAATGGTGGAGGACTCTTTTTCCTTCTTTTTTTATTGTTAACTTTATTTATCGGTGCACCGATCCTTATTGCTGAATTTATTATTGGTAGAAATACACAAAAGGATGCAATCACCTCCTATAAAATTCTTGCTCCAAACTCAAACTGGAAGGTTATAGGGTATTTAGGAGTCATTGTTTCAGGACTTATTTTATCCTTTTATAGTGTGGTAGGAGGATGGATCTTATCCTATTTAATCCGTAGCGTTACTGGGAGTTTAACAGGACTTTCTCAGGATCAGTACGGAACTCTATTCGAAACGGTTATTAGTAATCCTATTGAGGCGATCCTTGCACAAGCAATCTTTATGATCTTAACCATATTCGTGATCCAAGGTGGGGTTCAGCAAGGAATTGAGAAAGCTAGTAAGTACATGATGCCAGCCCTATTCATTCTATTTATCATACTAGCCATTCGTTCCTTAACTCTTGATGGAGCCTCAAAAGGGGTGGAGTTTCTCCTAAAACCGAATTGGAGCAGTCTAACCCCTGACACCATCTTGCTAGCGCTAGGACAATCCTTTTTTGCACTAAGCGTTGGTATTTCCGTCATGGTTACGTATGCATCTTATCTCTCTAAAAAAGAGAATATTACGAAGTCAGCTTTTTCAGTTGTTGGTCTAAATATTTTTATTTCTCTACTTGCTGGTATTGTTATTTTCCCAGCGGTATTTGCTCTCGGATTTGAACCTGGGGCAGGCCCTGGTTTAGTTTTTGTGGTCCTCCCGGCCGTATTTAACGAAATGGCATTTGGTGCATTCTTTTTAACAATTTTCCTTGTGTTGCTATTGTTTGCGACATTAACCTCTGCTTTTTCCATTTTAGAAATTGTTGTAGCGGCTCTTGTTAAAGAAAAAACAGAACTGCGTAAACAATGGGCTTGGAAAACAGGGATTGTTATTTTTATCTTTGGTATCCCTAGCGCATTGTCTTTTGGAGTTTGGTCTGATGTTCTTATCTTCGGAAAAACGATTTTTGATTTCGCTGATTTTATCGCAAGTAATATTGGGATGCCGTTAGGAGCCTTTTTAATTTCTATTTTTGTTGGGCACCGGCTTCCATACAAACTATTGAAAAGTGAGTTAGCATTAGGAACGTTTGGGAATATAAACAAGCTGTTTACGATCTGGTATTTCACCATTCGATTTATTGTTCCCGTTGCGATTATCTTTGTATTTTTACGTTCAATTGGCCTTTTGTAACTGTAACGAAACGTTCACGATTAGGATAGATTCTCCCTATCCTAATCGTGATAAAATAAATAATATAATCTTTTTCGAAAGGAAGATGAGCCATGACTGTAATTGGGCAAAACATTAAACGCTTTCGGGAAGAATTAGAAATGTCACAGCAGGAGCTTGCTATTAAGATCCGTGTTGGCACTGCTACGATTGACAAATATGAGTCAGGCCTACAAACTCCTGACACACAAACCATTTTAAAAATATCTACTGTACTTGATATTCCAGTCTCTGAATTGATGCAAGAAGAAAGTCAAATATAAATGGTAATAGGTAAAGCGAGGGATTTGTTCCTCGCTATTCGTTTGTTTCATTCATTTTATTTGGAGATTATTTTTCATTATCATAGTGCTTATATAACATCTTTCGGAGGTCATTATGGCAAAGAAAATTGCTTGGGTAACTGATTCGACAGCTAGCTTCTCAGAAAAAGATCAAACTTGGTTACAACACAATCATATATACGTGGTTCCCCTTTCATTTACGTTTGGAAATGCAACCTTTAAAGAAGGGGTAGATATAACGACTGAGGAATTTTATGAAATGATGAGTAACTCAAGTTTTCCGCCAACTAGTTCACAGCCTGCCTTAGGAGACTTTATTGACCTTTATACCCAATTAAAAGAAAGCTACGATGAAGCAATCATCATCCATGTTTCTAGTGAACTATCTGGGACGTACTCCACATCCACACAAGCGGCCGAGATCGTCGGTTTCCCTGTACATCCAGTTGACTCGTGGATCGGTTCTTTTCCGTTAAAATTCTTAATAGAAGAAGGAATCACCTTGTATAATGAGGGACTAAAGCCGTCTGAAATTGTGAAAGAACTTCTTTCCTTAAGAGAAAAATGCCGCTTGATCTTAATACCTGCAAACTTAGATCAATTGAGAAAAAGTGGACGAGTCTCGAATTTTGGCTCAATTTTAGGAAATCTTCTACAAATAAAGCCAATACTTGCATTTAAAGAAGGGAAAGTAAATATTGTTGAAAAAATTCGTACGATGAGAAAAGCGGAGCAGGCATTAATTGACCGTTTGCACGAAGCGTACAAGCAGGGAATCTATGATCGAATCGGAATTATGCACGCAGGTGAAAAGGAGATCATTGAAGGAATACTTGCAAAAATTGTGTCCGAGTACGCGTCACTGAAGATTGAAGTACTCCCATTAATTCCTGTGGCTGGTGTTCATACAGGAGTGGGAACTATTGCTTTGTCATACATCATGAAGGATTAATTTTAAAAGGACAGCTGTTTAAATAAGTATAGGGTTCCGTTTTGAAGTGCTTTTCTGTAACCAGCAAAAGTCAAATAAGCGGAGAATTTCCGGTTAGATGCAAAGTGGAGCCTCGTTTTGGGGTAAATAAGGGGAGTTTTTCCGCTTATGCAAAGCAAAATCTTTTATTTTCGAATTTTTCGAGCCAATAGGCGGAATCTCTCCGCCTATTTAAGCTTTTTTTAATAATAATTTCTAATTAAGCGGAATTTCTCCGTCTATTTATCAGCTAGGCTGCTTAACCTTATCCACCAACCGATAAGTGCAGAATCTCTTGAAGCTAGATGGGTGAATCAGCAGTGAAGAAAGAATGGCATTTCGTAGAAACTTTAATAAATAAAGAAAGACGTATGTCACACATCCATACGTCTTTTCTTGTGTCTTTTAATCAGAAAGCACCCGAATGCAGAAAATAAGTCAGTTGTCCTTGCTTATAGGGTAATTACTTCTCAACAAACCGTTTCATTCGTTTCACGGCTTCTTGTAAATGTTCCATGGATGAAGCGTACGAGCAGCGAATATGTCCTTCTCCGCTCCTTCCAAACACATTACCTGGAACAACTGCTACTTTTTCTTCGATCAATAATTGTTCAGCAAATTGCTCTGATGACAGACCTGTACTAACAATGGATGGGAAAGCATAGAACGCACCACCAGGGGTATGACAGGAAAGCCCAATATCATTTAGTGACTGAACAAAATAGTTTCTTCTTCTGCGATAACTTTTTTTCATTTCCTCTACGTCTTCTCTGCCGCCTTTTAATGCCTCAAGTGCCGCGTACTGTGCCATTGTCGGAGCGCACATCATGGCATATTGATGAATTTTTAACATGGCTGCAGTTAGTTCCTCGTTCGCACAAACAAAACCAAGTCTCCAACCTGTCATTGCAAAGCCTTTCGAGAAACCGTTAATAAGAAGGGTTCTATGTCTCATGCCTTCAATCGCCGCAAAACTTACATATGATTCATCATAGGCAAGCTCTGCGTAAATTTCATCAGATAACACGAGAAGGTCATGTTTTTCAATAAATATGGCAAGCTCTGTTAATTCTTTTTCATTAAGCATCGTGCCTGTTGGATTATTGGGAGAACAAAGCATAATCGCCTTCGTCCGGTCGGTAATCGCCGTTTCTAACTGATGAGTTTGAATTTTAAAATCGTACTCTTCAGTTGCTTGAACCGCAACCGGCTTTCCACCTGCTAACGAAACGAGTGGTGCATAAGAGACGAAGCTTGGTTCAATCACAATGACCTCATCACCTGGGTCGAGGATCGCACGTAATGCGATGTCTAATGCTTGGCTTGCTCCAACCGTAATGATTATCTCGCTTTTCGGATTGTAATGCACATGAAATTGCTTTTTCATATACGAGGACACTTCGTTACGAAGCTCTAATAATCCAGCATTGGCTGTATAAGATGTGTATCCTTGCTCTAGGGAAAGAATGGCTGCTTCTCTAGCAGACCAAGAGGTAACAAAGTCAGGCTCTCCTACCCCTAAGGAAATAACTCCTTCCATTCCTGCCGCAAGATCAAAAAACTTACGAATTCCAGATGGCTTAAGGTCTTCCACCGTTTTTGCCAAATAAGATTTTGTCTGTTTCATTATGGTGACACCACAATTCTCTTATCATCGTCTGCTAATGGTTCAAAAATCGTTCCATCATGCTTATATTTCTTCAAAATAAAATGGGTAGTTGTTGATAAGACAGAATCCAGAGTGGATAGCTTATTAGAAACAAATCTAGCTACTTCATTCATCGATTTCCCTTCAATAATGACGCTCAGATCATAAGCACCTGACATGAGATAGACAGACTTTACTTCCTTGAATCGGTAGATACGCTCTGCTACTTCATCAAAGCCAACTCCTCTCTTCGGAGTGACCTTTACATCAATCATAGCTGTAACGCCTTCATGACCATCAATTTTAGACCAGTCCACTACGGTTGTGTAATGAACAAGAACCTTCTCTTTTTCAAGCTTCTTAATAAGCTCATCTGTCTCTTGCAAGCTTAGTCCGATCATTTTTGCTACATCTTCAGATGAAATTCGGGCATCTTTTTCAAGAATTTCTACAACTTCGAGTTCTTTTTCCGAAAGTTTCATGTGTTAACATCCTTTTCTGCTTTATCGCTTAAAATAGTTACATTATAACAAAAATGCGTAAAAAATAATTTAATTTTCAAATTTATCATTAGATTTTTTTATGATTGTTTTTTTCATTGAAGGGTATTCTATGAAAAAACAAAAAGCCGTTAAAGGAGTGAATACAACTATGAATGACGCTAGCATCAACGGTACGATCAATATTAACGGAAACGACCTGTATTATGAACATTACAAGCATTCTCATGCAACAGACACACTATTGCTCATTCATGGGTTTCTCTCGTCTACCTTTAGCTTCCGAAGACTAATTCCTCTTCTGCGTGAAGAATTTAACGTTATTGCCATTGATTTCCCGCCATTTGGCAAAAGCGGTAAATCGAAGAAATTTATTTACTCGTATGAAAATATAGCCCATGTGATCATTTCCTTTGTGGAGCATCTTCAAATAAAAAATGTATCCATTATCGGCCACTCGATGGGAGGACAAATCGCGTTAAAAATATCGCAATTACGACCTGATCTTGTAAACCGGTCGGTATTATTATGTAGCTCCGGATATTTAAAACGCATGAAGCTTCCTCTTGTGTTATCCAGTTATCTCCCTTTTTTCCACCTGTATGTAAAAAGACATTTAGCGAAATCAGGTGTAAAAAAAAATCTCCTCAATGTCGTGCATGACCATTCAATGATTGATGATGATATGTTGAACGGATATTTAGTCCCTTTTTTAAAAGGAGATATTTTCCCAGCCTTAACTCGGATGATACGGCATCGAGAGGACGAGCTGGATGAGTACGACCTAAAGAAAATTGAGACCCCATGCCTGCTCATTTGGGGCGAGCATGACAGAGTCGTCCCACTTAGGGTTGGAAAACGATTGAAGCAGGATTTAAAGAACTCCGAGCTCATTGTATTAAAGGAGACAGGACATCTTGTACCTGAAGAACGACCTGAAATAGTTCACAAGTATATTAAGGAGTTTCTTGTATAAATAAAGCTTCAAGACGAGGATCCGCTTGAAGCTTTTTTTAACATTACAACGAGCAAGAGCTCTCGTTTTTAATGGCTAACAATTCTTCGGCCATGCTTGTACATTCAGATAAAGGAATGATTTCTTCAAAAGAAAACTCATATATGCTTTGGATTTTTCGAGCAAGCTCTTTTGCAGATGACAAAACATGTACCGCTTGAATCGTATCCGCGATTTCCGTATCATAGCTGTCTTCCCCATATCCGAGTGGATCCCAATCCATAAGACGCTGTAACAAACTTAAATTCATTTCGAGCATTTCCATGTAAAATCACCTTTTATTTTATCTTTTCGTTCACATATCTTATCATATTACATAGATCAAATAAAATGGAAAAAGGTGAGGTACTTTATGACTACGTATGATTTTGATAAAGTGATTGACCGAAATAATACTGGATCTGTTAAATGGGGGCTCCTCCACGATGTGTTCGGAAGCAGTAATCTTCATCCAATGTGGGTGGCAGACATGGACTTCTCACCACCTGCTGAAGTAACAAATGCGATTCGAAAACGATTAGAGCATGAAATTTTCGGTTACACCTTTGTTTCCCCGTCTGTTGGAAAAGCCATTCAGGCTTGGGTGAAAATAAGACATCATTGGGAAATTCGACAGGCATGGATTACATACAGTTCAGGAGTCGTCCCAACAATCAGTACCGCCGTTCGAGCATTTACTTCTGTTGGAGACAAGGTGATGCTTCAATCACCAGTGTACACTCCTTTCTTTTCCATGGTTGAAAAAAATGAACGAGTGGTCGTAAACTCTCCATTAAAAAATGTAAATAACCGTTATGAAATCGACTTTGAGGATTTTGAAGCTAAGTTAAAAGAAGGCGTTAAGCTATTTATCTTATGTAATCCCCACAATCCAAGCGGAAGAGTGTGGAAAAAAGAAGAACTCCTTCAAATCGGTGAACTTTGCAAAAAATACAATTGCTTGATTTTAGCAGATGAAATTCATTCCGATCTTGTATTTGAAGGAAATACGCATGTACCAATTGCAAGCTTAGAGGATTTTGCTGATTTTGTTGTCACTTGTATTGCTCCTAGTAAAACCTTTAATTTAGCAGGCTTGCAAGCTTCTGCAGTGATTACGAGCAATCAGAAACTTCGAGAGCTATTCCAAGATGAACAGCAAAAGCAAGGTTTTCATACATTAAATACGTTTGGCATCGTCGGAATGGAGGCCGCTTATCTTCATGGTGAAACATGGTTAACCGAAGCGCTTGCCTATATCGCAGAAAATATTCGCTATGTACAGGAGTTCCTAGAGGCCGAGCTTCCACAAATAAAGATGATGCAGCCGGAAGGAACGTACTTAATCTGGATGGATTGTCGTGAGCTTGGACTTTCAGATGATGACTTAAAGAAAGTTCTTATCGAAAAAGGAAAAATAGGACTCGAGCCTGGACCAAAATATGGAGCTGGTGGAGAAGGCTTTGTCCGTATGAATGTGGCGTGCTCAAAAGAACATGTAGTAGAAGGATTGGAGCGCTTGAAAGCAGCATTTGCTTAATAATCAGACGGAAGAGTAGGATTCTCTTCCGTCTTTATGTTTCAATTTATAAAAACGCACACTTTCCTAGAAAAGTGTACGTTATCCTTTATTTTGGTGCTCACTCATAATTTGGTTCTCTAATTCTTTTGCTTTCGCTTCTTCTTTTCGTGAGATTTTGACGATAAATCGCATCGTGAAAATACAGAGGATTAAGAAGATCGTAAAAGAAATAGCAGCTGGGATATATTCAGACTTATCTTCAGGAAAATATAGAAACAATGATACTATAAACCCATCGATCATAAGGATCTTCCTTTCTGCAAACAAGCAGTCATTCATGCTTATTATATCAAGGTTCCTTTCCTCCGTCCAAGGACAATTACTTTAGCACGGTAATCTTCTTGATGACAACATCTTCTTCCGGCTTATCCCCTTCACCTACTGCAGTGGTAGCGATTTTATCCACCACATCCATCCCTTCAATCACTTGACCAAACACGGTATGTGCTTGATCGAGCCATGGAGTACCACCATCTTCATACTGCTTGATCACTTTATCGTTGTAACCAGCCTGCTTCATTTGGTCTACTAAGCTAGATTCGACTGTTTTATTTTGAACGATAAAAAACTGACTTCCATTCGTGTCTGCTCCTGAGTTAGCCATGGATAAGGCGCCTCTGAAATTATAAAGCTGATCTGAGAACTCATCTTCAAATGGCTCTCCATAAATGCTTTCTCCACCCATTCCTGTTCCATCTGGGTCTCCACCTTGAATCATAAAGTCATTGATCACTCGATGGAAAATAACTCCTTCATAATAACCCTCTTCACTATGAGTAATAAAGTTTTCTACTGCCTTTGGAGCTTGTTCTGGGAACAACTTGATTTTGATATTCCCCATGGATGTTTCCATTTCAACTAATCTTTCCTTTTCACCAACCTCTGTAGTTGTCTGTGGAAGCTCAATATTCTCTTGGTTAGCGGTTTCATTATTGCTTGCATTTCCATTCGAATTTCCAGTACCTTCTTCATTGCTTGTCCCACATCCAGTGACAAGAAAAACAACGAATAATAAACACGCTAGGAATTTCTTCATGTAATCACCCTCCAAAATACTTTGTTTTTCATAATGCTTACGTCATAATTATTATCATATACAGTTCTAGCCCAATTTGAAAGGAGAAACAAAAAATGTCCGACATTCAAATCGGTGACAAGGTCACAGCTATTTATAAAACCGGAAAGTATATTGGTGAAGTAACAAACATCCGCCCAGAGACCATTCTTGTTCGGGTCCTCGCTGTTGTTACACATCCGACTCAAGGAGATTTACATAACCATAAGGATGCAGATGTGCCTCTGTTTCATGAAAGACGAGCTCTTGCTTACCGAGAACAAGCCAATATCCCTGCAAAAATGGTAAAGCCCTATACAGACGACATTCCTGAATACAAGGAGTCACTAAAAGGGGCGATTCAAAAATTAAGAGACCAGTTATCTGGCGATGACTCCCAGTGGGCAAAAAAGAGCCTTGAAAATATTTCGACACTTGAAAAAGAATATTTTTAACAAAGGCTCTTTTCTAAAACATTGTTGCTATATACACACTTTTTAGGAAATTAAGTATATGTTTCAGCAGCCAATCAGAATATTTTCATCCTTAGAAAAGAGCTACTCTCCAAATAAATCAATAAACCCAGCGTTATACGGGGAAAAATCCGGCTTTTGGGATTTTTCCAAAACAACAAACTTTACGAAAACAGCCTTAACACATAAAAGCCAAATCCAATATGAGGGATTTGGCTTTTTATGCGAACTTATTAAGTACTTGGGAGAAATCAATGCGGTCACCAATCGTGGTTGGTGCATGTCCTTGAAGGTACTTTTTATCCTTCTCAACTAAACGAAAAATATTAAATGTGGTTAATGCATCGTCCAGCGCCCGGTGGTGCTTGCCTGTTCCTTCCTTGCCATACTCTTGCACCGCTTTCCATAAGCCTGTTTGGTTTTGGTCTCCGAAGAATCGCTTGTACTCCATCGATAAATCGAGTTCTTCGCCTCTTAAAGGAAAAGGCAGACCGGCTTGTTCACAGTTATTGCGAAGAACCCTCATGTCCATATTCCCCCACGTAACGATTGTAAGGTCTAATGATGGGGAACTTAACTGCTCAAACTTTTTCACAAGATCTGTAAAACTAATGCCTGTATTGACTTGCTCCTGTGAAATTTTTAAAAATGATTTACAGCGGTCCGATAGCATAGGGAAACGATTAGGAGTGACATACGAAGAAAATTTCTCGCAGATTTGGTCATTTACAACCGACACAATGCCAGCCTCAATGATTTCTGGGTAAAAACCTTTAAACCTCTCAGATCTCTCAGGCATCGTAAACTCAAAATCAATAAATAAATACTGATGCTCCTTCCTCATCTTACGTACCCTCTTTCCTCCTTTGACTATCACTACCATTATATGAAATAACCATTCCAAAAAATGAACATGAATGTTTTTTTATTATATCATGTTTTCTGATAATTTTTTCATTTTTCTGTTTAATTCATTCAAAGAAAGTACGAAAAGGAATATCAGCCCTAAAATATGCTATAATTTCCATAAGCTAATATTTAGCTAAACGAAATAATAACCATAAGAAGGTGTTTTTGCTTTGTATCAAAAAAGAAATTTACGAATTATGTGGATCGCAAATTTCCTCGTATCTGCAAGTGCAACGATGATTCTTCCTTTTTTATCGTTGTACATTGAAACATTTGGATCTTTTTCCCCGGACTATGTTCAAAAATGGGCTGGCTATGTGTTTGGGGTAACCTTTTTAGCCGCTTTCTTTATTTCACCTTTATGGGGACGGTTTGGAGATAAACATGGGTATAAGCCTATTTTGATGATTACCGGATTCGGTATTGGTATCAGTATCTTTTTCATGGGGTTTACTGATTCTGTTATGGAGCTCTTTATCCTGCGACTTGTTATGGGCGTCGTTACTGGATTTATCCCCACCTCACTCGCCCTCATATCCTCACAAACTCCAAAAGAGATTGCTGGTAAGGTACTTGGAACGTTACAGATGGGCACCGTCTCTGGTGGCCTACTCGGTCCATTATTCGGAGGATTGTTAGCAGACAGTTTTGGTTTTCAATATACGTTTTTCATCACCTCCTTCGTCATCGTTGCTGCTACTCTTTTAGTCTCGTTTGGAATTCATGAAGGGAACGACCGACAAAAGGTGAAGGAGAAGAATTCTTTTACCCAAAAGGAAGTGTTTTTTTACATTTTTAAAAATCCTGTCCTGCTTTCGATCATGATCCTATCATTATTAATTCAAACCGCTAACTTTAGTGTACAGCCACTATTAGCTCTATATGTCAATGAGCTTGTCCAAACGACCCATCTCGCGTTTCTAGCAGGGGTTGCTTTTTCAGCCACCGGATTTGGGAACTTGTTAGCCACTCGGCGTTGGGGGAAGCTTGGTGATGATATCGGGCATGAGCGAGTGATCCTCATTTTATTACTGTCTGCGTCCATTCTATTTATTCCGCAAGCACTTGCTACCCAGTTATGGCAGCTTGTGTTATCCCGTTTTCTGTTTGGTATGGTGGTTGGGGGAATTATTCCTTGTATGACGGCTTATATCCGACAAGTCGCTCCCCTCTCGATGCAAGGGGAAGTATTAGGCTATAACGTAAGTTTTCGGTTTTTAGGAAACGTCATTGGACCTGTAATGGGTGGACTTATTTCGGGGTGGTATAATATCTCAACTGTCTTTTTTGTCACTAGTGCTTTATTCCTTGCTGCTTTTGTCTTATTATGGTGGAGTGTGAGAAAAACAGAATCACTGCTATCTTCATCATAATTTTTCAATAGAAAGGGAAGCGACCGACATGAGAGTAAAAACCGGTTATTTTTTTATTTTCCTGCTTCTCCCCGTCTTTTTCCTGCTTGCCTATTTTTCTAGCAACGAGGTACGCTCTTTTGATACTTTCGATCATGTGATAGAAAACAAGATACAGTTAGAAAAAACAAACTTATCACAAACAAGCTTGATCAAAGATCGCAATGGGGAAACCGTTTTAGAATGGTACAGCACGGTAAATCGTATCGTTTTACCATCTGAGAACATTCCCGAGCTATTGCGTGAGGTGTTTGTTCTATCAGAGGATCAGCACTTTTATGAGCATATTGGCTTTGACTTAACAGCTATGGGTCGTGCCCTTACGATCAATATTCAGTCAAACGGGATCGAACAGGGAGCAAGTACGATTACACAGCAGCTCGCTCGAAATCTTTATTTAACTCACGAGCAATCTTACAATCGAAAGCTTACTGAAATTCTTTACGCCTACAAACTAGAAAAAACTTACTCAAAAAAGGAAATCATAGATTTATATATTAATTCTATTTATTTTCAACATGGGGCTTACGGAATTGAAGCAGCGGCTAAGTACTACTTTAACCGCGGAACACTAGAACTCACAAAAGCAGAGCTATTTTTTCTAGCTGCTGTTCCAAACAATCCGACTTACTATGATCCATTAAGCCACTTCGATCGAACAAAAGCGCGTCAAGAGCGTCTCATCGATTTATTAGTGGAAAAAGACAAGTTGACCGCTTCAGAAGCAACAGAAATAAAAAATTCGCCTATCAATCTAACCGTACATGAACGAATTGACCAAGCACCTGATTATATGGCGTATGTTCAAAATGAATTATCACAATTAATTGCCCTTTCAGAAGGATTAACTGAAGAGGAAGAGATTGACCATCGAGTAAAAGAAGTGATTGCTTCCGGAATTAGCATTGAAACTTCCTTGGACCAAAGTCTTCAAAATCGAGCAAAAACGGCGGTTAGTGATAATCTACCATTTATCGATGTGGAAGGTTCTGTGGCCGTTATTGATCATACGAATGCACAGATACTAGCACTTGTTGGTGGAAAAAACTATCAAAAGGGTGAGTTCAACCGAGCGTTCCAAGCTTATCGTCAGCCTGGTTCATCGATTAAACCATTACTTGTTTACGCTCCTTATTTACAAGAGACGCACTCCTCTCTATCTAAAACAGTAAATGCAGGAGAGCTCTGTATTGGTAACTATTGTCCTGAAAACTATGGTGGAAAAATATATGGAAATGTAACGCTTGAACGAGCATTTGCGAACTCATACAATACACCCGCTGTTCGACTGTTAAACGAAATTGGGGTAGAAACGGGCTTTCAATATCTTACATCCTTTCCTTTTAAGAAGTTAGTAGCAGAGGATCATGTGTTACCAGCTGCCGTTGGTGGTTTTACGTACGGAATGTCGCCATTAGAGCTGACAGGAGCTTACACCTCCTTTTATGATGGAGGGTATCAGCAACCACGTGCCATTCGTAAGGTGACCGACTTACAAGGAAACGTTCTTTATGAGTGGAGAGATGAGAAAAAACAAGTCTGGTCTGCTGAAACCGTCAGCAGCATGCGCAGTCTATTATCGGAAACGGTCTCTTCAGGAACCGCTCGAAAAGCCCATTTATCGCGAGCAACCTACCAAGGCGGAAAAACAGGCACAACGAATAATTACCAAGACTACTGGTTTGTTGGTTTAACAGATACGCTAACAGTCGGAGTTTGGGTCGGAAGAGACATGCCATCCAGCATTGAAAATATTGAGCAATACTCTCCACATCTATATATATGGAAAGCTATTATGTCTAACTAATAAAACCCCGGATGAGTTCTTCAAATGGGTTTACATTAGAGGTGCAAGCATTTTAAAACACTTATGAAAAGCACTTGAATTTATAATAAGCGGAGGGTTTCCGGTTAAACTCCTGAATAGAGCTTGATTCAGAGTAAATAATCGGATGGTTTCCGGTTAAGTAATGCAATATTGCCCATTTTAACGTTTTTCGAGTCAATAGACGGAATCTCTCCGTCTATTTTGGCTATTTTCAGTACAATTTCCTATTTAAGAGAAATTTCTCCTCTTATTTTTTCAAACCCACTTTAGCCGCATGCACCTCAAAAGAAACCCCGGATGAGTTCTTCATCCGGGGTTTCTTATACTGGTAAACTAGCAACGATGCTGTTGTATACTTTTAACGCAATAAATACGACACCTAACACGAGTGTTGACCAGGTAAGTACTTGAAAGAAAATCAGTCCAATAATTCCAGAAAGTGATAGCTTCGAGCTTACCTTATACACAAAAAAGACAAAGTAACTTATCGTTGTAAGGGAAAAAACGATAGCTAGTATGGTTACATGGGCAGAGCCTAAAAGCGATAAGACAGAGCCTGAAAAATAAATAATCGCTCCTGCACGAACATCCTTTAAGCTTTCCCCGTTAAAATCCTTTGAGAAAAAGAGTAAAGAAAGCTCATTGACCGTATCAGCAATCAGCTTTAAAGCCGCAAATACCATAAAAAAGACAACAAGCAATAAGATAAGCAACGCAAGCTTGATGCCACTTCTAGAAAAGAATTCTAGCATTCCTACATAAATGCCAGTAGCATTTAAAAATTTAAAAAGATGCACCTCAACTAGCATCGCAAAGGACAAGCTAAATAATAAGATAGAAACCAAAGGAAAGTAACTTGTTAAATACGTATTTTTCATTGAATTCTCCACATATGATTTTGTCTTCCATTATTATGAAAGATAGGAGAACATATTACAAGTCTTTATGGTCTTTCAATTCTTACATATTCCCTTGCCTTAAACATGCGATACTTCTTTTTCTGAATATCATTTAAACCTGGGTCAGTGGTAAAAATTTGAACCACTTCTCCCTCCTCATCAGGACTATAAAATTCACGCTTATCTTTTTTATCTAATGTCCATGCCAAAGACACTAAGAGGAGAAAAATGGACAATGACGCTAGTATTTTCTTTTTCATCCTCACACCTCACTTTAAAATTATTTTGAGGATAAAAGTCTGATTTTATTCAAAAAAAATAAAAATTTTTTCACCAATTCGTCTGCGTTTCTACCTATTTATTAGTTTTGCTTCAAATAAGGGATGTTGTACGCTTGAGGCATGCAAGGTCTGTTTTTTTGCGTTATACTTTTTTTATGGCTGTTTCGGTAAAAGAATGTGGAAGCATGTTCGGAGAAAAATATGGAAATAGTAATAGGCAGTATTACTTTTTAAAAAACAGTTGTTATTTACATATAAAGAGGGGGTTTTGTTTTGTCTTTGCTACACTTGGCCATTGTTTCACCTCTATTGCTTGCGGTCATCATACCTATTTTTTCCAAAAGCATTAGACAAATACATACTGGCTGGTTTGTACTACCATTACCAGTTGTATTATTTAGCTATTTTCTTTCGTTTATTAGTACCACTTCGCACCAAGGTACAGTATATGAAAGCTTTGAGTGGATTCCTTCTCTTGGCATTAATTTCGCCGCTAAAATAGATGGACTTGGATTGCTCTTTGCTTTGCTTATTTCTGGAATTGGGTCTTTAGTTGTTCTTTATTCGATTTATTATTTAGCAAAAGATAAGGAACAGCTTGGAAGCTTCTACGTGTATCTTCTTCTCTTTATGGGAGCGATGCTCGGTGTAGTCCTATCCGATAATTTAATTGTTATGTACGGCTTTTGGGAGCTGACTAGTATTTCTTCGTTCTTACTTATCGGCTACTGGTATCATCGAGAAAAGTCGAGATATGGTGCACAAAAGTCTATGTTAATTACCGTTTTTGGTGGTCTTGCGATGCTAGGAGGCATCGTCCTGCTATACATCATGACAGGATCCTTTAGCATTTCAGAAATTGTCGCACAATCAGACGTTGTGTTAGAACACACTTTACTTATTCCAGCAATACTCTGCTTTTTACTCGGTGCTTTTACTAAATCAGCTCAGTTTCCATTCCATATTTGGTTACCTGATGCAATGGAAGCTCCAACACCTGTTAGTGCCTATCTGCATTCGGCAACCATGGTTAAGGCGGGGATTTATCTCGTAGCAAGAATGAGCCCTGTGTTTGCTGAATCACCTGTTTGGCTCTGGCTCGTCGGAGGTTTCGGTATTGTTACATTGTTCTGGGGTTCTTTTTCAGCCGTCAAACAGACTGACCTAAAGAGCATACTCGCCTTCTCTACTGTAAGCCAATTAGGGTTGATTATGTCTCTGTTAGGTGTTGGTGCTGCTGCCCTACACTATGATGGAATAGACGATAATGTGTTTACCGTGGCAACGACAGCTGCTGTCTTTCACTTAATTAATCATGCTACCTTCAAAGGAAGCTTGTTCATGGTCGTAGGAATTGTTGACCATGAAACAGGAACACGTGATATACGGAAGCTTGGCGGATTGATGCATTTGATGCCGATTACCTTTACGCTTGCAATTATCGGTGCGTTTTCTATGGCCGGCTTGCCGCCATTTAACGGATTTTTAAGTAAAGAAATGTTTTTTACCGGTATGGTAAATATTTTGAAATTGGACCTTTTCTCTCTAAGCACATGGGGATTATTATTTCCTGTCCTCGCTTGGATCGCCAGTGTATTTACGTTCATTTACAGCATGAAGCTTGTGTTTAGAACGTTTATGGGTAAATACAAACCAGAACAATTAAAGAAGAAGCCACATGAGGCGCCGCTTGGAATGCTCATTTCACCAGTTATACTCGGCTCTTTAGTCATTATCTTTGGATTGTTTCCAAATATCCTTTCCCATAACTTAATTTCACCGGCGATGGCTTCGATTTTACCTAGCCTGCTTTCTCCAGGAGATATGTTTGACGTTCATATTTACTTCTGGCACGGACCAAACATCGAATTATTTATGACCATTGCAGTCGTGATACTTGGGATTCTTCTGTATTTGACGTTACCAAAATGGGAAAAAGCCTATAATCTACTGCCTGAAAAATTAACTTTAAACAAGCTGTATGACAAAGGAATTGAATCGATTCAGTCTGGTTCGTTTAAGCTGACAAGATTTTATATGAATGGTTATATCCGAACG
Organism: Bacillus coreaensis; assembly: GCF_050586445.1. Lineage (NCBI taxonomy): Bacteria > Bacillati > Bacillota > Bacilli > Caryophanales > Bacillaceae > Bacillus > Bacillus coreaensis. The sequence goes on along the minus strand of NZ_JBOCCY010000006.1, from coordinate 153,252 downwards.
TATTTGGTTTATATTTTTGCCTTTTTCATTCTGATTTTGGGCTACACGCTTTATAAGAAAGAGGCGTTTGTGATCGATACAGCAAATGTATCTAGCATCGGCTTTTATGAGCTGGTTCTCTCCTTGCTTATAGTCGTAGCCACCATTACCATTCTGTTTGCTAAATCAAGACTCACCTCCATTATCTTGTTAGGAGCAGTTGGGTATACGGTTGCTTTATTCTTTGTCGTTTTCCGTGCGCCGGATTTAGCACTTACTCAGTTGGTCATTGAAACGGTGTCAGTCGCATTGTTTCTACTTTGTTTCTATCATTTACCGAAATTTAAAAAGGAAGAATCAAAAATTCCGTTTAAGCTCACAAATGCTCTTATTTCTATCGGTGTGGGTGCGATTGTTACCGCCATTGCACTTTCTTCTTATAGTACAAAGCTATTTGATTCGATCTCACATTTTTACGTGGACAATACGTATATCCGTGCGGCAGGGAAAAATATGGTTAACGTCATTCTCGTTGACTTCCGTGGCTTTGATACGCTATTTGAAATCTGTGTACTTGCGATTGCATCACTTGGTATTTTTGCCATGATTAAATTACGTCTAACAAGGGGGAAAGAAGGATGAGAACGAATGACCTCATTCTACAAACCGTAACAAAAGTGATTTTGTTCATCATTCTCCTCTTCTCTATTCATCTTTTCTTTGCTGGACATTATTATCCGGGTGGAGGATTCATTGGAGGATTGATGACGGCAGGAGCTCTAGTACTCTTGCTGCTAGCGTTTGATATGAAGACGGTAGCGAATATTTTACCCGTCAATTACCGCATTATGACGGCAATTGGGCTTCTTTTTTCCATTGGAACAGGAGCTGGTGCATTGCTGTTTAATGTTCCATTTTTAACTCATGCATTTAATGATGTATATTTGCCTATCCTTGGCAAAACATCGTTGCACACAGCTGTGTTATTTGATATCGGTGTGTATCTTGTTGTTATCGGTGTCACAATGACCATTATTCAAACAATAGGGGAGGACGAATAATGGAAATCGTTATGGCGTTTGTTGTTGGTATTATTTTTATGGCCGCCACTTATTTAATGCTTTCTAAAAGCTTACTTCGAATTATTATCGGAACGGGACTTTTAAGTCATGGCACACATTTATTGGTTTTAACTATGGGAGGCCTAAAAAATGGCGCTGCTCCCTTACTTGGAGAACATGCTGCCGGGTACAATGATCCATTGCCACAGGCATTAATATTAACGGCTATCGTTATTGCCTTTGGTGTTACTTCCTTTTTTCTAGTATTAGCTTATCGCGCGTACCAGGAGCTAGGAACGGACAACATGGATCGCTTGAGAGGGACGAAAATAAATGAATAATTTGCTTTTATTACCTATACTGATTCCGCTTATAACATCGGTCATATTAATCTTTTTGAATCGCTTTACAATAGCCTCTAGGTGGGTATCCGTTTTATCTTTCTTATCCACCGTATTTGCGTCTATTCTGCTATTTCAAAAGGTTCGAACAGATGGCATTCAAACATTAAACTTAGGAAGTTGGGAAGCACCTTTTGGGATTACATTAGTATCTGACATGCTTTCTGCCCTTCTTGTTTTGACAACAAGTGTCATTGCATTTGCTTGTTGTCTCTATTCCTTCCGAGCAATTGGAGAGGAAAGAGAAAAATTCTACTATTATTCTATTTTGCAATTCCTGATTGTCGGGATTAATGGTGCATTTACAACTGGAGATATTTTCAACCTTTTCGTCTTCTTTGAAGTGATGCTTATGAGCTCCTACGTGCTATTGGTCCTGGGTGGAACAAAGGCTCAGCTTCGCGAATCGGTAAAATATATTTTAGTGAATATTATTTCTAGTTCGTTGTTTGTTATTACCGTTGCTTACTTATATGCAGTGGTAGGAACGTTAAATATGGCACATATCTCCACTAGGATTGCAGAAGTGGGACAGCCTGGTATTTTAACAGTCATTGCTGTGTTATTTTTAATCGTTTTCGGCTTAAAAGGAGCCATTTTCCCGCTTTATTTCTGGCTACCTGGCTCATATTATGCTCCTCCTGCTCCTGTTTTGGCATTGTTCGGGGCGCTCTTAACCAAAGTTGGGGTCTACTCTATCATGAGGACGTATACACTCTTTTTCCCTCATGACCCAGGCTATACTCATGAACTCTTAGGGGCACTTGCGATCATTACGATTATTGTTGGCATTATCGGAGCATTAGCGTACTGGGATATTAAGAAGATTATTATTTATAACATTATTATTGCTGTTGGCGTTATTTTGTTTGGGGTATCGATAAATACAACGGAATCCTTGACAGGTGCAATTTTTTATTTGATTCATGACATGTTTACTAAAGCAGCATTATTCCTGCTGGTTGGAGTAGTCATTGCAATTACAGGAACGAGCAACTTAAAGAAGATCAGTGGGTTGATTAAGAATTATCCCTTATTAGGCTGGATGTTCTTACTATCTGCCCTTGCTTTAGCTGGAATTCCCCCACTTAGTGGCTTTGTCGGCAAACTATTGATTATCAGAAGTGGTTTTGGTGCAGAAGCCTATTGGGGGGCTGGAATCGTGTTAATGTCGAGTCTCCTTGTTCTTTTTTCTGTTATGAAAATCTTTATTAATGGGTTCTGGGGCATCCATCGCACATACGAAAAGGAAGAAAAAGCTCCTGTTAGCTGGTTGCTTATCTCTCCCGCTATTTTAGTGATTATTTCTGTGTTGTATGGAGTTGGAGCGGAGCTGGTTTACCCGTATATTTTAGAAGCTGCGGAAACACTTGCTAATCCTTCCACCTACATCAATGCCGTCATGAAGGAGTGATAACAATGGCATTTCAAATTTTATTAAATGTTTTTCTAGCTCTTGTTTGGATGTTTTTAAAGGTTTCTAATGAACCGATCGATTTCTTTGTTGGCTACTTTTTCGGGTTATTGCTCGTCTTTACCTTTCGACGTTTTTTCCCATCCCGCTTTTATTTATTAAGAGTGGTAGCAGTAATCAACCTGATCGCCATCTTTATTAAAGAGCTTCTTTTATCCAATATAGCTGTTTTAAAGGTCATCATTAAACCAAAGCTTGATATCCAGCCAGGAATTTTTGCTCTTCATACTGAACTAAAAAATGATTGGGAAATCACCTTATTATCCAATCTGATTACATTAACCCCTGGGACATTAGTGGTAGATATCTCCGATGATAATAAGACTCTTTATATCCATGCGATGGATGCTTCAGATGTGGAGGCAGCCATCTCTAGCATCAAAAATACTTTTGAAAAAGCAATCATGGAGGTGAGCAGGTAATGTTACAGTGGGTTATAACTATTTCTTTAGTATGTATTACCTTATCTATGCTTGCTATGGTGTACCGGGTCATTAAAGGTCCTACAACACCAGATCGGGTGGTTGCACTTGATGCACTTGGTATCTGTTTAGTTGCCATCATCGCGCTTGTATCAATTATGTTAAAATCAAATGCTTTCCTAGAAGTTATCTTGTTGATTGGAATTTTAGCTTTTATTGGTACAGTTGCCTTCTCCAAGTATTTAGAAAAGGGGGTCATCCTTGAACGTGATCGAAATAGTTAAGGTTATTATCGGGATATGCATCGCACTTGGAGCACTCCTAACCGTCGTTACAGCAGTCGGACTTATTAGATTACCAGATGTGTATACACGCACACACGCTGCGTCTAAAGCCGCTACATTAGGAGTTATGTTTGTTTTAGCAGGTACCTTTTTATACTTCTACCTATTAGAAGGCCATATGAATTCTCGGCTGATTCTTGGAATTGTGTTTATTTTTATGACCTCACCTGTAGCCGGACATCTTATCGCTAGAGCTGCGTACAATACGAATGTGAAGCTTTGGGAAAAAAGTGTTCAGGACGATTTAGCTGCAGTGAAAAAAGAACGTGCTAGGGAATAATAAAAATCCATGTGTGACTTTCACACATGGATTTTTTATCTTTTTTCAATTACAGCTATTGTACACCGTGAGACACTAATAAGTTGGTTTTGTTCGTCTGTTATTTTAATATCCCATACCATTGTGGTCCGACCTTGATGAAGCACTGTTCCAGTAGCGGTTACAATACCGTCTTTTTTAGCTTTAATATGATTGGCATTGATTTCTAATCCAACGACAACTTCCTTTTCCTTATTAACCAATTCGTACGCTCCGATTGATGCAACGCTTTCTGAAAGTGCTACTGAAGCACCGCCGTGGAGAAGGCCAAACGGTTGACGTGTACGGTCATCTACGGGCATTGTAGCGACGACTCTTCCTTTTTCAATCTGTATAAATTCAATTCCTAGTGTTTGAATTAATGAGTTTCCCTTCATAGAGTGGAAGACCTCCTAAGCTTTTTTACTTTTTTCCGATTAATCACTTTTATTAATAGAAACGCACATACAAAAACGATACTTCCCATAAGGAGTAATTCTGTTGCATACTCGACAAGGATTTCCTTCTGATCACCAAACCAATATCCAAGCGAAAAAACGATACTCAGCCAAATAAAAGCCCCACTGTAGGCAAACAGAGCAAACACTTTATAGGACAACTTGCTTAGTCCGTAAATAAATGGCACAAAGTTTCGTAATCCAGGGATAAAGTAACTAAACAGAAGGGAAAAAGCATGGTACTTTTCAATCGATTGGAAGGAACGGTCAATGGTTCGAGCCATCCGTTTGCTCTTTCGAAAGAATGGAAGGAGTCTAACACCTATGTACTTTCCTGCGAGGTAGCTTGTCGTTAGTGCAGCAACTATTCCTAGATACGTAGAAAGAAAGATGCATACTGGATTTAACGTACCTAAGGAAGCCGCTAAACCGACCGTCATGGCGATTATTTCATTAGGTACAGGCATGCCTACTACCCCAAACCAAAGCCAAAGGAACAGCCCTAAATATCCATTTTCCTCAATTATATCAAGAATAAAATCTAACTCCATTCTTTCACCTCCCAAAACCACTTTTGCAACATTGGTAACTAAGTAAATTCATTATAGCAAAATATAGAACCAACTAGGTCATTTTAACATTTTTGTAATGTTATCATCAGACATTCTTTCGGACGCATATATTATGGTGGAAATATGCCCTATTTTCTAATAAAGGATGTGAAATGGTTGTATTGTTACGACCCCAGAAGCTTTCCATACTATTCCGTACCCTTTCAAGTCTATCCACCCTATTACTCCGTAGGTACACGTCAGTCATCTTTCTTTTATCAACCCAATTATTACGTCAGACCTTTTCAAGAGGTAAATCCACAGTTATTTATGACTTCAGCTAAATATATGCAATCACTGATGAAAGATGCAAGTGTGCTTCTTGAAAGAATGGCCGATTCAAAGGAGTTTGCCAAACAGCTTATGAGCAACGCACAAGAATCGAAGCAGATGCTTGTCGAGGATCAAATTAAACATACAGGAATTCAGAACATCCCTGTTATTAGCTATACACCGGATGGTTTAAAACTAGTCTTCAGCAGGGACATAGATACGATGAATTGCTGTAACTTGACTCTTACAGTCAGGTGGATGTAAGGGTGACTGCATAATAAAAGGTTGAAATCATTCGTTATGATTTCAACCTTTTGATTGTTGATTTAGTTTTGTAACATAACATTTTAATAGAAGAACGGTCCTCCATATCCACCGTATCCGCCATATCCGTATCCATAGAATGGTGGTGGTGGTGGATAATATGGATAAAATGGTCTTGGCCGATAAAATGCGCCACCTAGTAACCCTCCAGCAAAACCACCTAATAATCCAGCCGCAAATGGAGCGCCAAAGAAGAATCTCTCTCCACGATGATGTGGCCCAACGTAATGATGTTGCATTCGTATACCTCCTTTTCGTGTCTATACTTCCCTACTCTACTTCATATGCAACAAACACCTAGTTGGAATAGGCTAATGTCCACGATATAGAAAGATAATATAAGGTGGGCTTTGTATAATGTTTGGATTGTAAGGAGGTGGAGTCTTAGTGTAGTGGTTTGGGGAAAGATCGTTTTCCGTTTGTGCTTGCTGATTTTGGTGTTCATCAAGGCGATGAAGACCGTTTCTCCTTAGATTCTTACTCGTTTTGGTCTTCATCAAGGCGATGAAGACCATTTCTCCTTAGATTCTTGCTCCTTTTGGTCCTCATCAAGGCGATGAAGACCGTTTCTCCTTAGATCCTTGCTCGTTTTGGTCTTCATCAAGGCGATGAAGACCATTTCTCCTTAGATTCTTGCTCCTTTTGGTCCTCATCAAGGCGATGAAGACCGTTTCTCCTTAGATTGTTACTCGTTTTGGTCCTCATCAAGGCGATGAAGACCATTTCTCCTTAGATCTTCAATCGTTTCGATCTTCATAAGCTCGATGAACTTCATTTCTATCTGGATCTTCGTGAATTTTGATCTTCATACCTACTAAATGTCCCAATCTCCTCCTGTTTCACCCTTTAAAAAGTAAAAAAACGTGAATTCTATAAGAATTCACGCCTGTACCCTTTATTCCTGACCTAAAATTCCAGCAGTTTGGTCACATGATTGAAGGGCTGAGTTTACTTGTTGCAAAGTTTGCTCGATACGGTCACGGTTAGATCCCTTTTCCACTGTATTTAAAGCATTTTGTAAGCAATCCTTTGCTTCTGATAAGGCACTAACTGAATCTTGAACGTATCCTCTAGCATTCTTCTGCATGAATAAAACCTCCTTATATATGGTACGGAGATATTATTTACCTTTTACAGGAGAATATGCTTTTCCACGGCACAAAGTAATGGCATTTTCTTGACAATTAAAAATAAGGCAGAGGCTAATATCCATTTTTCGCACCTTCTCTTAATGCCTGTCTATAATATATAGTGATATTTTTCGTACATTACAAAAGGGAGCTGAGATGATTGCGCAGCGAGCAGCTTGATGATTTATATAGCCAAATTAAAATAACTGGATCGAAAGCGGAAACGTTATTAAACGATTGGATAAAAAATCGAGTAAACAAAGAGGACATCGTTGGTCTACTAGGTAGAAGAACCCAATGGTATGGGAAGCTTATAAAGGAGCTTCAAGACGCTGTGGAAACGGCCTCGGTCCCCTTGAACATTCCTACCAAAAGAGATGTGGCAAGTGTCGCCAAACTGACGATTCAAAATGAAGATCGGCTGGAGGATATTCAGCAAAGATTAGCACAAATAGAAACCACGCTACAGCGATTAGAAGCTGCAATGGGCACGAAACCTCCTTCTACCAAAGCCCCCTTACAAAAAACAAGCAGAAGACCCCTTGACCGTAAAGAAAGAGCAAAGCTTGTTCAAGAAAACCTTGCAAGGCTCTCAGATGCTTTATTAAATCAGTCAAAGCTTGGTGAGTAAGATGGATGCTGAACGATTTTCATTAGAGAAAGCTCGATGGAGTTCACTGTTCCGTGCACTTACTGACGGAGCTTCCATCACAGCAGCAACACCTAGACAAGCTCTCTGGAAAAGAAACAAAGCCACTTTATGGTACTACCCTGCCCCCGTTAAAAAATATCATACACCGCTTTATTTGATTTACTCCTTAGTGAATCAACCAACGATATTAGATTTAATGCCAAATACAAGTTTAATCGGGGCTCTTACCAATGCTGGCTATGAAGTGTATCTGATCGACTTCGGAATTCCAAGATACGAAGATCGCGACATGACCATCGACGATTATGTGCTCAAGTATATTCAAACAGGTGCAAGGATCGCTCTGAAACACTCCAATAGCGATAACATTAGTGTCATCGGATTTTGCCTTGGAGGAACACTCGCTGCGATATACGCGGCCATTGCCAATGAACCGATCGAGAATCTTATTCTCTTTGTTACTCCTGTCGACTTTTCGTATGTTTCAAAGTTTGATCTCCTGCATCAAGCCATCAAGGATGAAACAATCAACATATCACCACTCATTGATGGGCTAGGAATTATACCAGCAGCCTTTATCCAATACGGAGTTCGACTAATCACATCCCCGGTTTATATTTCTCCGTATTTATCACTATTAGAAAAAGGACATAACAAGGACTATGCACACAAATGGTCACTATTCAATCAATGGACAAAGGAGCATATTGCCTTTCCGGGTGCCGCCCTTAAACAAATCGTGAATGACTTGATCATTCACAATAAGTTAATGACAGGAAAATATAAGATTGGAGGAGAACCAGCCCGATTGCAACAAATCTCCGCTAACCTTTTAGTAATTGCTTCAACCAATGATGAACTTGTACCACTAGAGCAGGCTTTGCCTATGATGACTCTAGCACGGAGCCAAGATAAGGAGCTTATTCTGTTGCCAAATGGACATACAGGAATTGCATCCGGAGCAGGATTGCCTATCGATTTTTTCCGCTGGTTAGCAAAACGCTCTCATCCACTACACATAGAAAGCGAGGAGGTAAACTAAATTGGAAATGGGAATATATGATGGAGTTTATGAGTATCTAGGGTTTGCTTATATTGTATTTCAAATGTTTTTTGAAAGAGGAAACGATGTGTTTTATTTCGATTTTTTTGACTAAAGGAAAAGGCCCCCACTTGGAGGCCTTTCACTATTATAAAATAAATACAACGAAGATAATTGTAGCAAGCACAATTCGATAAATCGCAAATGGAATTAATTGAACCTTATTGATTAATGCCAGAAAAAAACGAATAGAGATAAGAGCGAATACGAACGCACTAATAAAGCCTGCAATAAAGAATGGCAGTGCATCCATTGTGAAGTATTCCCAGCTATTTAAAAGAGAAATTAAGCTTGCACCAGCCATGATTGGAACAGCCATAATGAATGTAAAGTCAGCCGCTGCACGGTGGCTTAATCCTAGGATGACTCCTCCAGACATTGTCGATCCTGAACGAGAAAAACCTGGCCATAATGCAATACATTGGAACAATCCAATGATAATCGCTTGCTTGTACGAAATCTGATCGACCGTTTCCACCTTTGGCTTTTTATCCTTTGGCATGAGGTCAGCAATAATCATCAGTACAGCACCAGCAACAAGTCCGATTAATACCGTTTCTGTTGTAAAAAGATGCTCATCAATATAGTCATCAAATAACAAACCCAGTATACCAGCTGGAAGCAGACCAACGATTACTTGAGAAAGTCTTAGCTTTTTCCCACCATACTCTTGCTTCGTTTTTCTTGATGAAAGTCCCAATAACTGAATAAAGCGGTCTTTGAACACAATGACAACTGCCAAAATGGAACCAAGCTGAATGACAACCTTGAACGTGTTAGCCACTTCACTGCCGAACAATTCTTTTGATTTAAAAAGCATATCATCCACAATAATCATATGACCTGTTGAGGAAACTGGAGCAAATTCCGTTAACCCTTCAACAAATCCTAAAATAATCGCAACAAATATATCCCATACATTCATAAAATAAAAACCTCAATTTCTTTTAATTCGTATGACCATGTAAAGTATCGTCTACTTTTTATAGAAGATTCTTCTTCCAAAAAAGAACATTACCGCTACAATCGTAATAGCACCTACTACATAGATAATATCTGAATACACTTCTGTGTAATTTAAAATCTGTGTCCAATTTTCTCCAAGCTTCGCACCAATAACAATCAGAAGCGTGTTCCAAATGGCAGTTCCTAACAGAGTAAAGAGTAGGAATAAAGGCATTTTCATATTAGACATCCCAGCTGGCACAGAAATAAGACTTCTTAGTAACGGTACCATTCGGCAAAAGAATACAGTCCAAATTCCGTAACGATCAAACCAAGCATCTGCTTTGTGTACATCTTCTCTTTTTAGTTGAAGATATTTCCCCCAGCGGTCCACAATTTTTTCCAGTCGTTCAACATCGAGAATTGTACCAATATAATATAGAATCGTCCCACCAACCACAGATCCGGCCGTTGATGCAACAATCATCATCGCTACTGACAATTCAGTCTTTGTTGTCATAAATCCACTAAAGGGTAAAACAAGTTCAGAAGGGATTGGCGGGAATACATTTTCTATTACAATAATTAGAAATACGCCAAGATACCCATAGTTTTCAATAATATTAAAAATCCATTCTTCCATAATTTCCTCCTTACCAACAACTCTTTTCAAACACAAATAAGATCTGTCTTCAACTTCATAATTGTAATCATTGGGGCAATGCCCTGTCTACCTTCTTTTTAGAATATGGATGAATTTCCCTCTTCTAATCCCAAGTAAAACGTTCTTCCTTCCATGGGTTCCCATTGTTGTGATAGCCATTTTTCTCCCAAAAGCCTGGTTGATCACTTTTGGAAAACTCGATTGCCCGAAGCCATTTGGCACTTTTCCAAAAGTACAAATGTGGGATCACCGCACGCAGCGGATATCCATGCTCAGGTGTGAGCGACACTCCATTAAAGCTGTGAGCGAGCAAACTTGTCTCTTTTGCAAAATCTTCAAAAGGAATATTAGCTGACCAGCCTTCTTCCGCATGAAAAATGACATGTTCAACTCCCTCTAACAAGTCAACCGCATCGAGCACAGCACGCGTACTTATTCCACTCCATGTATTATCAAGTTTCGACCACCCAGTCACACAATGAATATCGTTTTTATATTCTGTTTGTGGTAACTCCATAAGCTCAGGAAAAGTGAAAACTACTTCCTTTTTCACTTCACCAAATAAACGAAGAGTCCATTCATTTAAGTTTTTATAATATGGTACGTTCCCATGATGTAACACAGGAAAAGTGGTTGTTACATTTTGGTTAGGAGGAACACGGTCGTTTGTCTTCTTGCTTACTTTTCCAAAGTACATACAAGCACTCCCCTATTGGTAATATGTATAAGCGAATCAAAAAATGCAGCCTTCTTTAAGAAAGCTGCACTTTCACCTATTATAATACCATAGCCGCGATCCAACCGAAAATGACAAGTGGTATATTGTAATGAATAAAGGTTGGCACACAGGTGTCCCAAATATGATTATGCTGACCATCTGCATTCAATCCTGCTGTAGGACCCAGCGTACTATCAGAAGCTGGAGAACCGGCATCTCCTAGTGCTGCTGCTGTACCTACTAATGCGATCGTAGCCATCGGACTAAAGCCTAGTTCCATACAAAGTGGCACGAAAATGGTAGCAATGATGGGGATGGTAGAGAAAGAAGATCCAATTCCCATAGTTACTAGCAACCCTACTACTAGCATCAATAAAGCAGCCAGCCCCTGGTTTCCACCAATCACATTCGCAGACTGTTGAACAAGTTCATCCACTGCTCCAGTTGCTTTTAATACTTCGGCAAACCCAAAGGCCGATAACATTACAAATCCGATAAAGGCCATCATTTTCATTCCATCTGTTAGAAGCTCGTCCGCCTCACGCCACTTCACGGAACCACTCAAGTAAATAATGATGATCCCTGCAAGAGCACCGATAATCATTGAATCGAGGAGAATTTGCAAGATTAATGCACCAATAATCGCTAGTACAGCAAAGACAATTGCTAACTTACTTTGTTCATTCTTTTCTACTTTAATTAAGTCATGTGTCACATAGTTTCTCCCTTTACGGTAAGAGAAGAAAATAGCAATTAATAATCCTACTAAAAGACCCGCTGTCGGGATTAGCATTGCTGTCGGAATATCACTAGGGTCAATCGTTAATCCACTATCAGACATATTAGTAGCTAGTATATCGTGAAAGATTTTTCCAAACCCTGCTGGTAAAAGGATATAAGGAGCTGTTAACCCGAATGTTAATACAGACGCTATTAGTCTTCTATCTATTCTTAACTCATTCATCACATTTAATAGTGGTGGAATTAAAATAGGAATAAAAGCAATATGGATAGGAATCAGGTTTTGCGAGAAGCAAGCCATTAATAAAATCGCAAAAACAATCAGCGCTTTTGAATAAACTTTGGCTTTCGAGTCACCATTCTTTTGAACCATTTTTAAGACGGCATCGACCAATACATTTGGTAGCCCAGTTTTTGATATGGCAATAGCGAATCCACCTAATAAAGCGTAACTTAAGGCAACCTCCGCACTTCCTCCTAACCCTCCAGAGAAGACTTCAATTGTTTTTTCAATCGATAATCCACCGGTTAACCCACCGACTATCGCTCCGATAATGAGGGATAACACGACATTTACGCGAAATAAACTTAATATTAGCATTACAAGCACGGCAAGGATGACTGCATTCATGTTGTATAAGTGCTCCTTTCAAAAAAATCCTTTAGTTTGGTAAACTGGTAGAGTAATAAAACACAAGAATTAAAATAGCACAGAAATTCAAAGCGTGTCAAGGAAATAAAAAACTCTAAGGACGTTTACTTGAAGTTCAAAATTAGAACTAACCTTGCTATTCAAATGGTAATTTACACTTAAAGTAACCGTGCAATTTGATAAGCGAAAATGCTTGGAACATTGTTTTCACTAAGTTTGAAAAATAAAAGGAGAAATTCCGTTTATTTTGGGAAATACCAACATTTCCCGCAAAATAAGCGGAGTTTTTCCGCTTATATGAACCTAATCTCTAGATTTAGGTATAAATAAAGCAGTTAATCGGAAAATTTCCGCTTATATCTGCTTCTTGAGCCCCTACTATACTCATTAACCGGAATTTCTCCGCCTGTAAATTCCTGGAAAGCCTTGATTTTCAAAAAAAATGCAGTCCAATTCAGTTGCGAATTGGACTGCTAATCTGTTTGCTAGTTAAGTTTACGTACTTGAAAACCGAACCCGTTAGACTTTTACACCTAGAGTTTTTTTACCAATTATTTAATTGCTTCAAATCGTTCAACAAAGAGAGCGAGTGTTCTTGTCATAACACCTGTTGCTCCGTCTGGCCCTAAGTCTGATGCTTTAGAAGTGGTAGCTGTACCCGCAATATCTAAATGTACCCATGGGGTATTTTCGGCAAACTCACCGACAAAAGCTCCACCCATGATCGCATGACCTTCTCGACCAGGTGAATTGTTCAGATCAGCAATCTTACTATTTCTAACTCTTTCTTTATCCTTTTCGAAAAGCGGAAGACGCCACATAGGTTCACCCGCTTCAGAAGAGGCTTCAAGTACTTGCTCAAATAATCCTTCATGATTCGTGATCGCACCAGTCGTATCTGTACCGAGCGCGATGATCACTCCACCAGTAAGCGTTGCTATATCAACCAAATACTGCGCTCCATGGAACTTAGCGTATGTGACAGCATCTGCCAATACTAATCTGCCTTCTGCATCTGTGTTTAATACTTCAATCGTTTTCCCACTCATAGACGTAATCACATCATCTGGCTTAAAGGCTGTACCACTAATCATGTTATCAGTCGAAGGAATGACGGCAACCACATTTTGCTCAGGACGTAATTCACCGATGATTTCCATCGCTCCAAGTACGGCAGCAGCTCCACCCATATCGGTTTTCATCCCAACAATGCCATCCTTAGGCTTGATCGAGTATCCGCCCGTATCAAAGGTAATCCCCTTACCGACTAAACCAATCACATCTGTCCATTCCTCTTTCCCTTGATACTTTAGAACAATCATCTTTGGCGGCTCAGCTGATCCTTGGTTAACGGCTAACATTGCACCCATACCAAGCTTTAGCATATCTTCCTTTTCAAGAATTTCTATTTCGAATTCGTATTTTTCTCCCAGTGCCTTTGCGTAATTAGCCATATCGGTAGCCGTTAGCATATTTCCAGGTAAGTTTACTAGTGTACGAGCAGAATTGGTTCCTTTGCCGTATACATATCCTACGGTTAACGCAGCCTGATGGTCTTCCTTTTCTAACTGTTCACTGTACACATGGACATTTTCAATCTTTTTTTCCGGCTCATTCGATTTTTGCTTATAGCCTTTAAACTCATACGTAGCTAAAGCAAGTGCTTCTCCGACAGCATGAGCCACATCCAACGCGTCTAGTTCTTTCCCTATGAAAGAATCTAAGTGAACAGCTATCTCAGTTAGCCTTGCTGATTGAATTTGTTTACACACCGCTCCAAATGCTTCACGGATGGAAGCAAAGGTAGCTTGATCCTCTTTTCCAAGTCCAACAATATATAAATTTCTAGCTCCAATTTTTCCAAATGTATGTATTTTCGTTAAACTCTTCTTTTTTGCTGACAAGTCACCGCTTTTCACTAATTCGGTTAAATAGCCATCAAATTGATCATCTAACTCTTTTAATTCACCGTCAAACTTTACTGGCTTATCAAATAATCCAATGACTAATGCGTCCAATTTCACGGATAAATCCATTTTATCATGTACGGAAAACATACCGTCACCTCCTAGTTATAAACCTATTATATAAAAAAATATTTCGAATATCTAATTATCTTCTTCTAAAAATAAGTAGTACTGAGGTAGTCTTGGAAGAGTCCCTACTTTTTCAAAGGGAATTCGATCAATATGTTGTGGTATAATAGTAAGACACTGGTAAATAAATGCATGGAGCTTTTCAACATCCAGACCCCAGTGCATCGGACGATACGAGTCTAAATATTCATAAGCCACCTTCATCATTAATCTTGCACCAACAACATTACCATACTCGTAATGATAAATGGCTACACTCATTTGTAATAAGCCTTTTAAAAAGTAATTTCCTTTATCAGTCATCCACATTTCTTCCAGTAAATCGTGACAAGTATAATAATCGCCTTCATTAAATGAAATAAAAAACTCATAATATTCAGCTGGATAGTGTGACAATGACTTCCCCCCCTAAATGATGCTCCCATTTACCACTATCTTAGCAAAGGAAAATGGGAAAATCATGTCAAACCCTAGAATTTTTGTGAATGGATTCATGATGGAGAAAAGAGGTATATATTTATGGAATTTTTATTTAACTTCCCGTTTATCGCTTCCTTGATCGCAATCTTTTTTGCTCAATTTGTAAAGGTTCCAATTCAGTATCTCGCTACACGAAAGATTGATTGGTCCCTGCTTACGAGTACAGGAGGAATGCCTAGCTCCCATTCGGCCGCTGTAACCGCACTTTCTACCGGTGTCGCTTTCGAAGCTGGGATTGACTCCGCTATATTCGCTGTTTCAGCTGTGTTTGCTATTATAACCATGTTTGATGCTACAGGTGTGCGAAGGCAAGCTGGAGAACAGGCTATTGTATTAAATCAGCTTGTACATGACTTTCATAAATTTATAGATGAAGCAAAAGGTTGGCCGAATAAGCCTGAACAAGAGAAACGAAAAGAGTTAAAAGAGCTCCTTGGGCACAAACCAATTGAAGTATTCTTTGGAGGAATCACCGGTGTACTCGTTGCGTTCTTCCTACGGTTCATCACTACATAAACAAAGATAATATTTCCACTTAACTATTCAGGATATTGTGGAAAACTAAAAAGGCAAGTTCCTCATCTGAGTTACTCGCCTTTTTCTTATTTACTTTCTGAGCTCGTATATTGCTGACGAAATACTTGTAATGCCTTGTCCTCATTTAAGGCACGAAGCTCTTCTTCAGTCAATTTTCCATTGCCTTTTTCAATCACATACACTTCTAGTGTTTTCTTACCCCAGTTGTTGTACACATCTTCAACTGTTTCATAATAAAGATCTACTTTATTGCCTTTGATCGCTCCACCTTTATCGGCAACAACTCCGTATCCATAACCGGGAATAAAGAGAATCGTTCCAATTGGAAAAACATTTAAATCCGCAGCTACTGTTGAAAATAAGTCTCTCGTAACCTTCACACCTGAATATGTAATTCCAAACTCCGGATGCCCAGGGTTCTTCCCAGTCGATTCAACTCCTGCAGTGTAGCCAGTGGCTGTTACCGTTGCTTTCGGGTATTGTCCCCAATCAAATGCTTCTTCAAGCTTTGGCGGGGCCCCGATCACTTCTTCACTTGATGAGATTAATGTTTCTTCACTAGCTATATTATTTAAGAATTTAAATGCCAATCCAATCTTTTTTACGGTGTGATCAAAAACAGAATCCTCAGTGACCACTTCGTCACCATAATTTGTATTTGCCAGTAGAGATTCAGCTTTTACACCTGAGATACTTTGAAATGTTGCACCTAATGCTCCAATAAACAACACCATCAACATGACACGCCTTATAAACAATTTCACTATTTTCATCTTTTTTTCACTCCTCCCAGAACTAGTCATTTCCCATTTCTGAAAGAAGTATTCATATTTTAGTGAATTAATAGACTTTGGTATTTTTTAACAAACTTCCATATAAAACAAAAAAACCTCCACTAATGTGAAGGCTAAAACATGCGGTATCCTCTATTTCTTAACATTTTTATCGTTATTCCTGCAAGTATAGCCCCTGCCATTCCACTGCTTAAAATTAGAATGTCTGCAAGTGCTAGATTCATAAATCGGTTCCCCAAGTCTTGAAATGAAGCCGAGCTATTTGTAAAATATTCACTGAAGCTAACTACATCCACAATGAGGATCGAAACAATTGGATATATGATTGCCATAATCCACGACATTCTTAGTAGCATATTTAAGATGAATCCGATTCCAAAAAATAAAACAAAAAACAAAAGCATCGATATTGGTAGAACAAATATCGTCATTGGCATTTAGTTGTTTCCCCCTTCACACATCAACTTTTAGTGTACTAAAAGCAATCGTTTTTCGTCAATAAGATGAAGGGAGGAAAGAAGGCAAAAAAAATACTCCGCATCATATACGGAGGAAATTTGGTCATTTTGATTCTTTCTGTTTTCCAGTTCCCCCACAGCTTGGGCATGTTTCTGAACCACCAAGTAAAAGCTGGAAGTAGCCCGTGCCTGAACAATAAAGACATTCCTTTGTTTCAACCTTCACCACATTCATTTTCCTCAACCTTCCCAAACGACTGAATTTTCAGATAATATATCATGAAAATTCCAAAAAAGAAAGTAAGAAAATCTCCCAAAAACAAAGAGTGGTAACGCATACAAGTGTTTTTTTCTCTGTTTTTCATACCGTTTCTAAATATTTTAATAATTATAAAAATAATTTGTAAGACGTGTATCCAAACTGCTGTCCTGGATCAATATGATCGACTTTTATTCTCTCTTCAGATTTTATCGCTTCAATCATATACGCGAGCATAATAGAAGCTTTATTTTCATCTAGCAACTGGTCTGGAAGGATAAAAGCAGCCTCATAGAGCTCATTTTCTTGAATGACAATTCTTTCCTCTGGTTTTATTTGGTGCAAAAGAAACATGATCATATTGTCACTAATTTCATGCTTAATGACTCCTGTTCGTACTCCAAGCAACTGTTCAACACGGCAGGTTAATCCTGTTTCTTCTTTTACCTCTCGAATAACAGCCTCGTCGGCTGTTTCCCCTTCATCTACAAATCCAGCGGGTAAGGACCACTTCCCTTTTAATCCCCCATACTTCTTTTTTACCACAAGCCATTCGCCATGTTCATTAATAACCAAACCAGCCACTGCTAGCCAGACCTTTCCTCTTTCCGATTTCTTCACATCCCACACCCCACTTATACAAATATTATATCACTGGTACCATGAATATTTTTTCATTTTTTATTTGGAAAGGTGGGAAAAAGGCTGATTTCCACTCCGGGCGCTTGCTTTCCGGGGGGCGGGCGGTAAGCCTCCTCGTCGCTAACGCTCCTGCGGGGTCTTACCTGTCCCGCTGATCCCCCAGGAGTCAAGCACCCTCCGCTCCAATCAGCAGGTTTACTCTTAAAACTTTGACTCAAAACCATGAAATAAACATTTAGACGAATATGTATTGAATAAAGACCATCTTAAACAAAACAACAGGATCAATACTGGAAGACCGAGGACTTTAGTTATAACCAATTAATTTAAAACGAAAAAAGACTGTAGGCAACTCGAAAAAATTGGAGTTGCCTACAGTCTTAGACAAGCTGTTTGTTCAGCTTGTTCTTTCTCGTCTATTATAGAACGTTGAATTTACCTTTTTTCAGAACTAGTGAAGGTCCACCGATCATGAATAATGCACGGTTATCAACCATCTTCTTCATGAATGAAGCCGTTCCACCAGTCATTTTCTTGCCAAATGCTACTCCGATTGCATCGTCGTGTCCAAGTGAGCACACTGTTCCTTTGTTATCGAATGTAAAGTGACCTAACTCACCTTTGTCGCGAATAAGAGCGACAAGATTGCTTGCACATAGTTCCCCTTGTTGCATCGCAATCTGAGCTGTTGGTGGGTATGGACGATTCACCTTCTCGTCGATGATTAGTGAGCAATCACCGATAATGAATACGTTGTCGTGTCCTGGCACTCTTAGGTCAGGTTGAACCTTTACGCGACCTCTCATTGCTTCAAATCCAGAGTTTTCAATGATTGAGCTACCGCGAACTCCCGCAGCCCAAACCACTGTTGCAGCCTTAATTTCTTCTACTTCGTCTTCGCCTTTACCAACAACAATTCCATTTTCAGTCGCTTCTTTAATAGCCGTACCGATCATGAATGTTACACCTTTACGCTCTAATTGAGCTGTTGCGTAGTTAACTAGTTCTGGATCAAATCCAGGAAGTACCATTGGAGCAGCCTCTACACAAATTAGTTTTACTTTACCGAAATCAATATCGTACTCGCGGCAAAGTTCAGGAATACGGTTTGTTAATTCTCCTAAGAATTCAATACCTGTAAATCCAGCACCACCAACAACGATGGTTAATCTTTCATCTTTCTTTTCTTCTTCCATATTGTACGTAGCGAATTGATATTCAATATGTTCACGAAGTTGACGTGCAGCATTGATATTAGCAATCGCAAATGCATGCTCTTTCAAACCTGTAATTCCGAACGTTTCTGGCTCTGCACCAAGTGATACAACAAGGTAATCGTACTCAACCTCACCTTTTTCAAAAACCACTTTCTTCTCTTCGTGGTTAATAGAAAGAACCGTACCTTTAATGAATTCTACTTTATTTGTGTCAATAACATCTGTTACATTGTAACGTACACGGTCATGGTGTAATGTACCAGCTGACGCTTCATGTAACCATGTTGTTTCATAGTGGTAATCATTTTTGTTAATAAGGACGATATCCGCTTCATTTACTCCAACTTGCTTTTGTAATCTTGTTACTGTCATTAATCCACCGTATCCGGCACCTAATACTACGATTTTTGGCTTTCTCAAGACGTTCAAACCCACCTTTTTTATATATAGTTTTTTGTGTTTTTTTTATCTTCCGCTTCTATAAAGGAATTTATTTTATAATAATAACGAAAAAGTTTGTGATGTTTTTCACGAAAGAAGACAAGAAAATGTTGAAAAAATGACACAAAAAGTTAACAATATGTCTACATATCATCATATTCCTTTTCATTCACTTTTTCAAGCAGAAAATCTACCAAAAAACGATCATTAAAATGGTAAACTTTTCTGACAATCTTCATGGTGTTAGTGACTTCCCTGAGTGAATTTCATTATTTAGTCATAACTCTGAGCCGTTTTTAATACTTTTGGTAGTATGAAATGATAAATCCTACACATAGTGAGGGGGATATAGAATGAAAGAGGACCAGACAGTTTACGACATTACCATTATTGGCGGAGGACCTACTGGACTATTTACTGCCTTCTATGGGGGAATGAGACAAGCAACTGTTAAATTGATCGAAAGCTTGCCACAGTTAGGTGGGCAACTATCCGCTTTATACCCCGAAAAATATATCTATGATGTTGCTGGATTTCCTAAAGTCCGGGCCCAGCAGTTAGTCAATAACCTGAAGGAGCAAATGGCTACCTTTAATCAAACGGTTTGTTTAGAGCAATCCGTTGAAAAAATCGAGAAACAAACGGATGGAATCTTTAAGCTAACAACCAATAAAGAAGTCCATTTTTCAAAAACAATCATCATCACCGCAGGCAATGGAGCCTTTCAACCCCGCAGATTAGAGTTAGAAAACTCCTCCCAATACGAAGGGAAAAATCTATATTACTTTATTGACGATCTTCATCAATTTGCTGGTCAAAAGGTGGTCGTATTTGGCGGTGGAGATTCAGCCGTTGATTGGGCTTTAATGCTCGAACCAATTGCCGAAAAAGTAACGATTGTCCACCGTCGTGATAAGTTCCGGGCTCACGAGCACAGTGTACAAAATTTAAAACATTCCAAGGTGGAGATAAAAACTCCCTACGTTCCTGCTAATTTACTTTCAAATGGTGAAGGAGATATTGCACAAGTTGTGCTAAAGAATGTGAATGATAAAACAGAAGAAACCGTCGATGTAGATGCTGTGATTTGTAACTACGGATTCGTATCGTCCCTTGGTCCCATCAAGGAATGGGGACTTGAGATTTCAAAAAACTCCATCATGGTAAATTCAAAAATGGAAACGAATATTCCCGGCATTTATGCAGCGGGAGATATCTGTACGTATGAAGGGAAAGTAAAGCTGATTGCCTGCGGCTTCGGTGAAGCACCCACAGCCGTGAACAACGCGAAAACATTTATTGACCCAAAGGCAAAAGCACAGCCATTGCATAGTTCATCGATGTTTAAGTAGAAAAGCGGAGCCGACTGCTCTGACCCGACAAGCATAAGTCAAAGAGGCGGAGCTGGACAGAGAAAAGAAAAAAGTGCAAGGATGATCCTTGCACTTTTTAGCATTCTTCCGGTGTACCTTGGTTCGTTGCTGTACGGAAAGAGGAACCACATCCACATGAAGCAATGGCGTTAGGGTTTTCGATGGTGAAGCCGCCACCCATTAGGGATTGCTTATAGTCAATAACAGTTCCTGCTAACGCAGGTGCACTTTCTTTATCAACTAAGAACGTAATTCCATGTTGAACAAGCTTCGTGTCCCCTTCTTCTACTTCGTGAGCAAATCCAAGACCATACGATAGGCCACTGCAGCCGCCACCTTTAATCGCTACGCGTAAGTACGCATTTTCCTCTTCGTTCTCTTTCATCATATCTTTTATTTGAAGTGCAGCCGCATCTGTCACAGTAATAATATCTTTCATGATTATTCCTTCCTCCTTCGAACATCTTTACTTTTAGTATATACAGCAATGTCTTTATACTCAACTGAACGGACTTAGAAAAATGGAATTGTTTTAGTTCCTCATCTCACTGAAACTAAACCTACTTCTTTTCAAATATTATGTTTTTATAGTTCTTTTATCACAAATAATAAGGTACAATAGTATTATAAAAATCATCAAAAAAATAAAAGGGGTGTGTGTGAATATGACTGAACTACAGCCGCTTTATGATAAAAAATGTGAATGTATGATGTGTAAAACCAAGTTTACGACAAAAAAGCTTCGCTCACGTTTTGTAGTAGTAAAGTCCTATGATACTGACTTTGCCCCTACATATGAGAATATAGAAAATGATCCTAACCTTTATTTTGTTACGGTATGTCCGAAATGCGGATTTTCTTTTACAGATGACTTTACGCCTTATTTTCCACCAGGCAGCAAAGAAATCATTGATTCTAAAATAGCCCAACAGTGGCACCCCCGTAGTTTTGGTGAAGTTAGGACGTACCCAGAGGCCGCAAAAACCATCAAACTTGCCGCCTATTGTGGAACATTGAAAAAAGAAAAGCATGTATCAATTGCAGGTTTGTATATGAGACTGACTTGGATATACAGAGCACTTCTAGACCACGAGCAGGAGCAACGATTTATGAAGCTGGCTGTGGACGAATATATGGAAGCATATATCACTGATGATTATCGTGGAACGCAAATGACCGAGCTTCGGCTTCTCTATATGATTGCGGAGCTTTCTAGACGAACAGGTCAGATCGACCAATCGGTGAAATATTTTTCAAAGGTTATTGAAAAACAAGGAAGCTATAATGAGGCAAAGATCGTTGAAATGGCCAGAGATCGTTGGCAGGAAATACGCGAAGAGCAAAAAACAAAAATATAAAAAGGGTCTACCGATAAGGTGACCCTTTTTTGTATGTTAAAGGCTGTCTTCGTAAAGTTTGTTGTTTTGGAAAAATCCCAAAAGCCGGATTTTTCCTCGCATAACGCTGAGTTTATTGGTCTATTTGGAGAGTAGCTCTTTTCTAAAGATGAAAATATTCTGATTGGCTGTTGAAACATATAATTAATTTTCCTAAAAAGTGTGTATATAGCAACAATGTTTTAGAAAAGAGCCCTGTTAAAACATCGGATTTTCTTCTAAATACTGATAAATATTTTCTACCAGCTCATCAGGTGTATCCCCGGAGACCACTTCTCCATTTACTAGTGCATATAGTGTAGATGCACATTTGCCACAATAGCCAAGACACCCGTATTCAATGATATCTAGGTCATAATCCTTTTCTAGCTGTTCAAGTGCTTTTTGAGCCCCACTTGCTAAATTACTTATACAAAACTCTATAATTGGTTTTATCATTTCTCCCACCTCTACTAAGTAAATGTACCTTGTCCAACCAAAAAGTTCAAGTAGGTAGTTTCCTTCCAAAAATATTAATTGTCAAGAAATTGTACTGAATATGTTGTGGTTTTGTCACAATTTCGTTATACTTTTTATGGTGTTTTTAAACATATATAATGTTTTTCTATTTTAATATGTCATCATATTGCAAACGTTTTTATAAGAGAGAATAGCAACTCAACTGTAGAGAAAAAGGGGAAATTGATTATGAAGAATCTCGTTATTCTCGGCGGAGGCTACGGGGGAATGAGAATACTCGCACGCTTATTACCCTCTCAACTTCCAGACGATGTAACCATTACGCTAGTTGATAAAATTCCTTACCACTGTTTAAAAACAGAATATTACGCTCTTGCAGCTGGCACGATTTCCGATCAGCATGTACGGGTAGCTTTCCCTGAGCACCCTAGGCTTACCATCAAATACGGAGAGGTTAAAGATATTAATCTTGAAGAGAAAACCGTTCTCGTGAATAATGATCAGATCACTTACGATGATTTAGTTATTGGTCTAGGTTGTGAAGACAAATACCACAATGTCCCAGGTGCAGACCGTTATACGTATAGCATTCAATCGATTGAGAAGTCCAGAACAACGTATCAAGCATTGAATAACTTATCCCCTGGCTCTGTAGTCAGCATTGTTGGGGCTGGTTTGAGCGGTGTAGAACTAGCAAGTGAATTAAATGAAAGCAGACCCGATTTAAACGTTAAACTATTCGACCGCGGAAATCATATCTTATCCGCCTTCCCTGTTCGTTTAGGGACGTATGTGGAAAATTGGTTTGATAATCACGGAGTAGAAATTGTTAACAATTCACATATCACAAAGGTAGAAGAAAACACTCTATACAATCACGATGAACCACTACACTCAGATGCGATTGTATGGACTGCAGGCATTCAGCCAGTAGAAATTATCCGAAACCTTGATGTTGAAAAGGACCATCAAGGGCGTGTGGTGCTAACTGTTCATCACAATTTACCTAATGATGAACATGTGTATGTCGTGGGCGACTGCGCAAGTCTACCGCACGCACCTAGCGCTCAATTAGCTGAAGGACAAGCGGAACAGATTGTACAAATTCTCTTAAAAAGATGGGCAAATGAACCGCTTCCTGAAACAATGCCGATTATTAAGTTAAAGGGAGTTCTCGGCTCTTTAGGTAAAAAACATGGCTTTGGGTTAGTAGCAGAACGTCCAATCACAGGACGAGTGGCAAGACTATTAAAATCAGGTATTCTATGGATGTATAAATATCACAATGGCTAATACAAAAGAGCTCTCCTACCATGATAGGAGAGCTTCTTTTATTGAGCAGGTACTTTACTAGAAAAGCTACGAATCACTTCTATAAACTCTTCTCCATACTTGTTCAGCTTATTTTGACCCACACCGTTAACGTTTAAAAACTCTTCCGGTGTTTGAGGCATTTTTGCACACATGTCCTTCAGAGTAGCATCCGAGAAAACGACAAACGGTGGAACTTTTTCTTTCTCAGCCAAGCTTCTTCTTTTGGCACGAAGCTCTTCGAATAAAGGGTTGTCCACCTCCGTAATGGTACTCGTCTTTACGGCTTCCTTTCTGAGTACTTTCTCATTCCCAACTAACACTTCTCTTCCAGCAGGTGTGACATATATCGTTGGATAAGATCCATGCTCCACACCAATCAGTTCTCGAGTAATGAGAAACTCAATCTCCTCACTAACCTCTTTCGCACTTTTTGTCTTTAAGATTCCGTACGTGCTCAACTGGTCAAAACGAAAGTCATAGACCTTTTTATTTTTTGAACCAGTTAGTACTTGAGCTACTAGATTTTTTCCGTATTTCTGCCCCATACGAATGATACACGATAAAATCATTTGCGCTTCCTTTGTAACATCCACGCTCGTTCTCGTATCTTTACAGTTTCCACATCTTCCACAATCAGTTGCCTCTTCTTCACCAAAGTACTCTAATATATGTGAGTGCAGGCATTCTTCTGTATGGCAATAGTCGATCATTGATTGAAGCTTTTCGAGCTCCTGACTCATGCGGCTGCGATCAGCAGATTGATCAATTAAAAACCGCTGAATTTGAACATCTTGAGGAGAATATAAAACGACACACTCACTTTTAAGACCATCTCTACCTGCACGTCCGGCTTCCTGATAATAGCTTTCCATATTTTTCGGAAGCTGATAGTGAAGCACATATCGAATATTCGACTTATCGATCCCCATCCCAAAAGCGGAGGTAGCAATCATCACACTACTTTCATCTTTTAAAAATAATTCCTGTTCTGAATTCCGTTCCTCATCACTCATCCCCGCATGATAACGTGTGACTGAAATTTTTTCTTTCTTTAGTCGCTCATATAGCTGATCGACCATTTTTCTCGTGGCAGCATAGATGATACCACTTTCTTTTTTGTTTTTCTTTACATAGCTCTTTATAAAGGCATTTCGATCTTGACCTTTGACAACCGAAAAATTTAGATTCTCACGCTCAAATCCTGTAATCACACTGTTGGCATCGTTTATGTGTAAGGTTTTGCATATGTCTTCTCTTACTTGTGGTGTCGCAGTCGCCGTTAATGCTAAAACGACCGGTTTTTCTTGTAAGCTGCGAATGAACTTTTGAATTTGTAAATAACTCGGTCGAAAATCGTGCCCCCATTGTGAGATACAGTGTGCCTCATCAATCGCGATAAACGGAATCCGTATCATTTTTAGACTTAAGAGGAATTCACTTGATTCCAGCCGTTCTGGGGCAAGATACAAAAGTTTATATTTTCCTTCCTTCGCTCCAGTCAGCCTTTCTTGGATCTCTTTGTTCGTCAATGAACTGTTAATGTAGGTCGCAGACACGCCTGCCTGTAGAAGCGTGTCTACTTGATCCTTCATTAAAGATATCAAAGGGGAAATAACGATCGTTGTTCCTTCAAACAGTAGGGCTGGTATCTGATAACAAAGTGATTTTCCTCCACCTGTTGGCATAATACAAATTCCATCATTCCCGTTAAGCACCGTTTGAATAATTTGTTCTTGACCCTTTCGAAAGCTGGAATATCCAAAATATGATTGGAGTAAATGCACTGCTTGATCAATCAAAACTCAAGTCTCCTCTCTATTCGCTTGCCTTATACCCGTGCCTCTCCATTGCCGCATAGATTGTTTTTAGCTTCGGGTTCCCTTCCCCTACCACTTCATCTTCTAGGACAACAACCGGATAAAACATATCTTCCTCAATGACACGTTCAGCAAAGGCTTGCTTTTTTTCATCGTTTGGTGGTTGGTATATATCTACATAAGTTATTTGAAATGGTTGATTTGGGTATTTTCTTCCAATTGCCGCTTCCAACCACTCGTAGGTTTCTTTAGATGATGGTAAATTCACACAGCTTGGGCAAAGTACTTCTGCCCCGTATACTACAAGCTCAATCATGTTCCTTCCCCCTTTTACTCACTATGTCTATTTTACATGATAAAAGGAACAGAACAACTAGTTTGACGATTTTTGGATTTGAGTATTACCAATAGATTTTTTTAATTAAAATGATTATAATAAGGGGTATGAAGGGAGCGATTTAGATGGCAGAGCAAGAAATGTTTGAACAAGTTCAAGAGGTACTAAATAAATTACGTCCATTCCTTCTTCGTGATGGTGGGGACTGTGAATTAGTAGACGTTGAGGATGGCATTGTTAAGCTTCGTTTGTTAGGCGCATGCGGTAGCTGCCCAAGCTCAACAATTACTCTAAAAGCTGGAATTGAGCGTGCTCTATTAGAGGAAGTTCCAGGTGTAGTGGAAGTAGAACAAGTATTTTAATGATTGAAGAAAAAAGCGATTTCCTGCGAAATCGCTTTTTCTTATTTTTCTAGTCTCTTGACCTTTTTTTGCACACGACTTCCGTCTTTGTCAATTTGCAAAGAGTAGAACGAGACATGAGGCAAATAGGGCTCCATACAACCGATTACCTCTTGCCCAAGCCCCTTTTCTACAAAGCAGATGACACTTGGACCAGCACCGCTTAGTGCAACTCCAAAGGCACCGTATTGAAGCGCTAAGTCTTCAACTTGCTCGAGTTCAGGCACTATTGATTTGCGATAAGGCTGATGAAACAAGTCCTTGCTCATCATTTTACCTGCCAATGGTAAATTCCCTTGTAAAAGAGCGGCCACTAGCACGTTAGACACAGAACTAGCACGGACAGCTGTTGCATATGAAAGCTCTGAAGGCAAGACGCCTCGAGAGGCTTTTGTCAGCAACTCTTCTTTTGGTACGACCATGACAATATCAAAAGCAAGATCTGAATAGGTTAAAAAATCAACCTCTTCCCCGATCTGCGTTCCTACAATCAAACCACCGTAAAGAGCTGCACCTGCATTATCTGGATGCCCCTCCATGACAGAAGCAATCTTCATTTTTTCCTCATCTGAAAGTCCTAGTTCGCCTACGTGGTCAGCGAGTTCAATCGCTGCAACAATCGCTGCAGCACTTGAACCCAAACCTCTAGCTAATGGAATATCACTTTTCATTTTAATCAAACACGGAGTTAAACTCTTTCCATATGTCTTAGCAATTTCAATGGCGGTAGAAACAATAAAGTTTGTTTCATCCTTCGGAAATACCTCAAGCTCCTCTGAAAGCATTTCAACTTTCCATTTCTCTGCTTTTTCTACTTCAAGTGATAAATAAAGATTTAAGGCTAACCCGACAGAATCAAAGCCAGGTCCTAAATTGGCCGTACTTGCTGGTACATCGATGATAAGTACAGCTTCTTCACTCATTGATGAACAACCCCTCGAATGTGGTTAGCAACAGCTTGTTCATCATTTGGTAGCAACACTGGCTTAATTGGGCTGCATTCGATTGCTGTATTAGGATCCTTTAATCCATTTCCAGTTAGTATTGCAACAATTTTACTTCCCTTAGCGATCGTTCCATTTTGCAATTGCTTATACACACCAGCAATAGACGCACATGATGCAGGCTCAGCAAATACCCCTTCTGTAGAGGCAAGCTTTTGATAAGCAACCAGAATTTCTTCATCGCTTACTTCATCAATTTTCCCTGCTGATTCTTCAACAGCAGCAGAAGCTAAATGCCAGCTTGCTGGATTTCCGATACGAATCGCAGTTGCAATGGTTTCAGGGTTTTCAAACACGCGGTTATGAACGATTGCTGCTGCCCCTTCTGCTTCAAAACCATGCATCTTTGGTAGGGTCGTTCCTTTGGCCTCATGGTATTCCTTAAAGCCTTTCCAGTACGCACTGATATTTCCCGCATTTCCAACAGGAATCGCTAAAATATCCGGAGCTCCACCTAACTGGTCGCACACTTCAAAAGCAGCAGTCTTTTGCCCTTCAAGTCGGTATGGATTCACCGAGTTAACTAATGCAACAGGCTCCGTTTCACTGATTTTACGTACCATTGCTAAAGCTTGGTCAAAGTTTCCTTCGATAGAGATAATCTCTGCTCCGTACATGATTGCTTGTGCTAACTTACCCATTGCAATCTTACCTTCAGGAATGACAACGATACAACGCATGCCAGCTCTTGCAGCGTATGCTGCAGCGGCTGCAGACGTATTTCCTGTAGAAGCACAGATAACTGTATCGCTGCCTTCTTCCTTCGCCTTAGCAACTGCCATAACCATCCCACGGTCTTTAAAAGAACCCGTTGGATTTGTTCCCTCTGTCTTAACGTAAAGTTCTACTCCCCACTCTTTTGAAAGATTCTCAAGATAAATTAATGGAGTATTTCCTTCGTTTAATGTTAATTTCGGAGTGTTCTCACTTACAGGAAGAAACTCTTTATATTCTTGGATTAACCCTTGCCACCTCATGTTCTACTTGCTCCCTTCCACTCGATACGAGCTCTTGATTTGCTTTGTTGTTTCTAGGTCTCTTAATTTTACTAAAATATCCTCGTAATCCTGTAAAGAAGCATGGTGTGTGACTAACACAATTTCTGCTAAGCCTTTTTCCTTCACTGGAAGCTGAAGAATTTTTTCAAAACTAACATGATGCTCTGAGAAAATAGAAGTGATGTTTGCAAATACACCTACTTCATCTTTCACTAATAAACGCAAGAAATACTTCGACCTAATTTCATAAGCTTCTTTCAGCTTTTTCGGATATTGTGGAGTTACTGCGCTTGTACCATTTACACCAAGACGCATGTTTTTCATCACTCCAACTAGATCTGAAACAATAGCTGTTGCTGTTGGAAGGCTTCCAGCTCCCGGTCCGTAAAACATCGTTTCTCCTACCGCTTCCCCGTATACGTACACAGCATTGTATTCATTATGAACAGATGCTAACGGATGCGAATCTACTAAGAATGTTGGCTGAACACTTACCTCCACTTTATCATCGTCAAGATCCGCGATACCGATCAGCTTCATTGTATATCCAAGCTGCTTTCCGTATTCTAAGTCTTCTTCAGTAATATCGGTAATTCCTTTTACTTTTACATCATCTAAATCAATTTTCATTGAAAAGCCAAGTGTTGAAAGGATGGCCATCTTTCTTGCCGCATCAAGCCCTTCTACATCAGCAGTTGGATCGCTTTCAGCAAAACCAAGATCTTGCGCTTCTTTTAATACCTCTTCATACGCACTTCCGTCCTGTGCCATTTTCGTTAAAATGAAGTTGGTTGTTCCATTTACAATTCCCATCATCTTCGTAATACGATCAGAGGCTAAACCATCTACTAGACCTCTTAAAATGGGAATTCCACCTGCTACACTTGCCTCATAAAACAAGTCACAGCCATTATCAGAAGCTGCAGTGAGTAGCTGGGAACCATAGAGAGCCATTAAATCCTTGTTTGCTGTCACCACATGTTTTTTATTATTTAGAGCTGATAGAAGATGTTGCCTCGTTTCCTCAACACCACCCATTACTTCAATAACCACATCGATTTCCGAATCTTGTAGTATATCATTAGGATTTGTTGTTAACATTTCTCTATTTAAACTTACATCTCTTTGTTTGTCGATATCTTTGACTAATACTTTTTTTATTTGAACAGGACAGCCAACTTGGTGCATGAGTTTATCTTGATGATTTTCAATAATTTTCACTACACCCGTACCGACCGTGCCTAAACCTAATAATCCAATTGAGATAGCTTTCATCCTTTTCCCCTCCTGTGTGTATTTCTGGAATGAACAGTTGTTTGTGTATAGTAGACATTATAGATGGAGGGACTCAATATTACAAGGGTTATTTATTGAGCGAATTTATTTGAAAACGCTTTATCCCTTGTATTATTTGATTATTTCGAGAAATATATTTTTTCTATATTATAGCCAATCTAACTTCGGTATCTTCAACCTGCGGACCGGTACCTCTGCCAGTTGATAAAAGGAAGATAAAAATTCTTCATGTTCCTTTGTTTGATCGAGACTTTTAATGAACCGATCCTGTAGACTATTTTTCTCCTGCTCGGAGCTGGTGATATAGTAACCCTCGACATGATCAAAGAAATGAAGGGGGAATAACAATCTAGCGTACAACAGTCTCCAGGAGAAAGAGGATAGAGGCATCACTGTTTGATAATCCTGAAAGAACTGACTTACCTCTGGCTCGTATAGCTTAATATTGGTAAAATACCGATCTCTTGTCCATTCAGCTAAATCCCGACTACAATGGTCAAACACCCAATCAAATGGATTTTTCATATAAATTTGGTTTCCCCATGTATGTTTTGTAAATCGAACATGACAGATCGTTCCACTGTCAACCGCTTGTGGATCATCATCTAGCTCCGTATCAACTAAGTATTGAATAGCATTTTCGGCAAGCCCCATATAATAAGGAAATGCTTCTAAAAACAATCGTTCAAATTCATGGTCTGGCTGCTTATAAAGCATATCATTCCACACTCGTTCCATTTGATCAAGCCGTTGTTCCCAGTACTGCTTCCATTTTCCGATTCGGTTGATTTTGTTTGTTTGGAAATTAATTGTTCTCCCCCTGTAATGGAATTTAGACAATTTTCGACCAATATGTTGCTGATTTCTATTTGTAGACATCTGACAAACAAGAACCACATACTTCCCTTGCTGACTCTCAATGAGCGATTCTCCCGATTCTTTTTGTAGAAACTGACAAGTGTTCCGATCCCCCTGATTCAAGACATGTGAAGAGAGCTGCATGAGCTCAGATAGATCTTCCTCAGGCAGTGAACTTACAGGTACGAGCATATACATTTGATTTTTTATTCTTCCTGACTCATAACGCCCTACCGAAAGAGGCTCTTCTAATTGAAGTCGAAAATGTTCATTTAAAATTTCTCGAAGCATACATCCACCCACTTTTGTTTGTTTTACTACTTATGTATATGTTCATGACAAAGAAAACTTGTGTTTTGTTGCATAAGGGATTGGAAAGTGACAAATGCTTCAAAGGTAGACCGTGCACCCAAAATTGGTTCCGTGCATAATTTTAATGATATAGTTATATATATAGTGAAAATGAGAGAGAAAAGGTGAAGCGAATGGCTGAAGAGAAGAAGATGAGTCTATCAGAAGAAACAGCACGTAAATGGCTACACGAGCGAGGCGTGGAAGTTCAAGACATTGCTGACCTTGTCTATTTTCTACAGGAAAAGTACCATCCTGATTTACAGATGAAAGACTGCATTGAAAATGTGGAGCGAGTGCTTTCGAAAAGAGAAGTTCAAAATGCCATTTTAACCGGAATTCAGTTAGACATTATGGCTGAAAAAAAATTGATGGAAGAGCCGTTGCAATCCATTATTGAGGTGGATGAAGGTCTTTATGGAGTTGACGAGGTTCTTGCTTTCTCCATCGTCAATGTGTACGGTTCCATCGGTTTTACGAACTACGGATATATTGATAAGTTAAAACCTGGGATACTAAAAGACCTTAATGACAAGTCTTCAGGAAAATGCCACACCTTCTTAGATGACATTGTTGGTGCGGTTGCCGCTGCTGCTTCTAGCAGATTAGCGCATCGTGCACAGCATACGGAATAATAAAAGAAGGGATGAACTCGAGTGTTCATCCCTTTCCTTCCCTTATAATTCCCACTGATCCAACGAATCGAGGACATAAGTTGGTTGCTTTTCGTAGCCTTGTAGAAGCTCCTTCGTCGTTACTCCTGTGTGAACTAATAATGTGTCTAGACCTGCGTTCATTCCAGCCATAATATCCGTGTCATAATAGTCTCCTACCATGATGGTGTCTTCTTTTCTTGTTCCTAGTACCTCTAGCGCTTGCTCCATAATGATGGCCTCTGGCTTACCAATAAAAATTGGTTTTGTTGTGGTTGAAACAGCGATCACCGAAGTAAGTGATCCGTTTCCAGGCAACAATCCACGCTCTGTTGGAATCGCAATATCTGCATTCGTTGAAATAAAGGTTGCCCCCGATCGAACCGCTAAACAGGCAGTAGCAAGCTTTTCATATGTAATGTCGCGGTCAATTCCACATACCACAAAGTCAACATCTGTCTCAGCTTGCTGAAATCCTTTCTCAGCTAATGCGGTTTTAAGTCCCTCTTCCCCTATACAATACACGGTTGCATCTTGTTTTTGCTTAGCAATATAGTTTGCTGTTGCCATGCTAGTTGTAAATACTTGATCATCGGTCGTTGGTATGCCGAAATCACGTAATTTTGTTGCAACCTGACTAGGAGTTCTTGAGGAATTGTTGGTTACAAATAAATACGGGATGTTTTGTTCCTTTAACTGCTTTACAAAATCGGCTGCTTCTTGAATTAACTCCGTTCCTCTATACATCGTCCCGTCAAGGTCGATTAAGTATCCTTTATACTTTTTCATCTTTTTAGCTCCTGATAATTTTTTATGTAGTTTTCGATAAAGCGGGTGGATTTCTTACAATTTTTTTAAGCTATTGTAGGTTTTGCTATGAGAATTAACTTTAATTTACGAATTCTTTCAGAACCTAGCTACAAGTTGGAAGATTTTTTTGCGATTCTCCGATTTTATTTGCGATTCTTAAGTTTTATTTGCGATTCCTGGAATTCACTTGCGATCCCCAAATTTTATTTGCTATCCTCAGAATTTACTTGCGATCCTCAAATTTTATTTGCGATTCTCAGAATTTATTTGCGATCCCCAAATTTTATTTGCGATTCTCAGAATTTACTTGCGATCCCTTTTAGGACCCCATTCAAATACCACAACCCTCCCTAACTATTCTGCACAAAACGGAGAAAAAACACAAAAAAGCCTCAGGCAACAGAGGCTTTGCTTAGTTTTTAAATGCGGTGACTGGACCGAGTTCGTTCGTTAAGTACTGTCTAACAGATTCAGAAACCTGTTTAATCGAAGGAAGGATCCGTGAAAAAGTATTCTTCACATCTTCATGATCAATCCTCGTATAATCCTGAACAAGTGTTTTGCGATATTGAACCATCACTTTCAAGTCCTGGCTCATATCAATCGAAATGACCTTTTCATCCTCAAGAATATCGATAATATCCTCATAACTACCCGGATCACGCATGATAAAGCCATCGATCATTGCGTTGCCAACATCAAGGATCGATTCAATCATCATTTGTGTAAGGCGCTCAAGTGCAGCCTGTTCTAGAGCCGTACTCCACTCATTCTTTCCTTCAAACTGCTGTATTTGATTTTCTAAATACATTAGTCTTTCCTCAATTAATTCTCTATCCACAAAGTACACGTAGTGTCAGCTCCTTTTCTAATAGCACAGTTTTTGTTTATACAGAAGCTAGTCCATGTATTAACGAAGCGGGCCTAGCAAATAAGTATCCTTGTGCTAAATCGACACGATTTCTGAATAATACAGAGGCTTCCTCTTCACTTTCAATTCCTTCAGCGACCACGAGGGATCCGGCCTCACGGGCAACAAGAAGAAGTCCTTTAAGCATAGATTCTTTTAGAGAGTTTTTGTCAATATCCTGAATGACGGAACGGTCAATTTTAATAATATCAGGCATAATTTCACTAATCGTGTTTAATGACGCATACCCTGCACCTGTATCATCCACAGCTATACGGAACCCAAAATTTCTTAGAAGGTTGATATTATAAATAAAGTATTCCATACCATCGATGGAATCCCTCTCTGTAATTTCAATCGTAATTTGAGTCGGTGAGATATTTTTATATTTCCCCATCAGCATCTTTAGATCACGAATGAACTTTGGATTCCCCACCGTAATCGGGGTAAAGTTAATGAAAATATCGTGTGTACAGCCTGTTTCATTAATTTGTTGAAGTGCTTTTTCTAGAACAATTAACTCTAAGTCATATAACATTCCTGTTTGCCGTGCAACCGAAAATAGGTGTAATGGATTTTCATATTCTGTTCCCTTTGGTCCTCTTGTTAGCATTTCCCAGGCACGAATTTCCTTTGTCGCTACATCAAAGATTGGTTGGGCGAGAAGCATAATATTCTTTTGAGCGACAATTCTGCTCAGACTATAAAGAAGCTCATTGAACTCCGTTTGCACACGCTTTTCTGCCATCGCCAACGCTTGCTGCCCAGCCTTTAAGATCGCTTCCTGAATGGAGTATTGCTTCTTTTCGACAAACATATAACCTGATTCAAATTGAATGAATAAACTTAGAAATTGGCTACCTAGCCTAGTTTCTGTTTCCCGTAAGACCTTCTTCATCACCTGATCGATTTCAGATATACAGTGCTGTTCATGATCTACCTTAATAAATAAAGTGATTCCATCACTGTTGTAATCGTGCAATAAAAGCAGGTCATCATCCTCAATTTGCTCTTGAATGACCTGTTGAAAATTCATTTTCATTTTTTTTATAAAATCTATATATTGTATCTCACTTAAATGCTCATAAATATCTTTCATATTAGATATGTTGAAAACAATAACAGCCACTTCATGGCCTTGATTAAAGGCTTTTCGTACCCCTTGAATAATCGGATCTCTTACGACGAATTGTGGAGGATACATTCGAATGGACCTTAGAGGCCAGACTACCTTTCTCCACTGTAATAAGTTGTTTAATGACTTCGTGGTCCATGCCATTTCGTCTCATTCCTCTCAGAAGTTCGCAGTGAAAACTATTTCCATTGTAACATAAATTAGGAAAAACGGAGGCGTTTCCTATTCTATATTTCTCTTCAAAGCAAGCATCTAGTATGGGCTTGTTTGTTCTGTTAAGATGATAGTAGGCATTACATTGAGACAAAAGGGGTGACTAGGATGGGAGATCGTTTCTTTCTATACGATGAATTAGTGAACACAAAAACACGCTTTATAAGTTTTATGGGTGAAAACACTCGATTTGACTTAGCCATTATTCAATCAGATAGATATTATGGCAAACATATCGTTCTAGATATTCAAGGTAGTCGATTTGCAATTATTGGTCCAGATGATTTAAAAGAAGAAGGATATTTAGAGTATGCTTTTCAGCTTTCTGAGGAAGATGCGGAAGAATTACGCTCCTTTTTAATGGAATTAGTATAAGTTCTGAATTCTTTCCTAATCCTCTCACATACTATTGAGAGAGGGGGAAAGACCATGAGTGATGAGAAGTATACAGATTTTTCAAATGTAGAGGTGGGAAGAAGTTATATTCCTCCTCAACAAACACCTGAAGGTCCATATGGCTCTCCTTATAAGGCGGACGAGCCTCTACAAGGCAAACAAGAACTTGCAGGGGCAACGGAACAGCGTTCTTATAGTGCATTTAATTACGAAAATAAAACGCTTCATGAGGGGCTCCCTAGACAAATGGACGGAGCACATCCACCGCACGATGATCCAACAAGGGATACTCAGGCTCCTTATAACAATCATCCATTCATGGACGAAAAATGACGTGTATCCGCTACACGTCATTTTTTATTGCATTGTTATTTTTTACACGCTTAGCTACAAAGTAAGGGCATCCAAAGTTACAGTATTCATACAGATATTCTGTTAAAGTACTGATTTTCGTGTCAAATGTTGCTTTATGATTACTATCCTCAAAGAACCCTCGTAGACGGAGCTGACCGTAACCCCAATCCCCCACGATATAGTCATATTTCGTTAATATATCGCTGTAACGAGTCTTAAAGGCATCTTCATTGAATCCATTTGATCGTTCTTCTACTACTTCGTAACATATATTCCCGATACAGATCATTTGTCCACCTCACTAACTCATCTATTTTAAATTATAACTGATTCTCCATGAATTACTAAGAGGAAAAAAGAATTCTCGTGGTCATTCTATAAAAGAGGGGGTGTAAATCTTGAAAAAATCAATGATAATCCTTGGAATTTGTGCGATGACAACACTTACTGCTTGTCAAAATAATTTAGGTCGTGATGATTTTCAGAACGACCGAAGCAATGCTCTAAGCGTTAATGACCCAACTGGTGACATATACAATCGAGATAAGAATGACTCTAAAGATTTTGGCTATGTAAGACATAAAAAGGACGAAATGGCTCGTACACAGTCACAAAATCACTATGCTGCCATTGATCGTGAAAAAGTGGCCGATATCATCGGTGAGTATTGCACAGATGTTCCTAATGTAGACGATATCTCCACATTGGTAACAGATGAGGAAGTTCTCATAGTGTACCATACCGATTCAAGTGATCGCAATTTAACAGCTGACCAAGTCAAGCGTATGGCTATGTCCGTTATACCTAGATGGTACCATGTATATGTTAGTGATAATGAAGCTCTTCGGCCAAATGTAGAGAATCTTGCCAACCTCGGTCCGAACAGTGCAAATACGGAAACTGGAATCAATCAGCTCATTAAGCAAATGCTAGCCTCTCCTCAAGGGAAGAACATGAGCACAGGTGAAAATGCGAATGGTGAAGCTCAAGGAGAGCTTAATGAAGAAATGGACAAAGATGATATAAGCCAACAGATGAAGGCAAAAATGAACCAATAAGAAAAAGAGGCTTACGAACTTCGTAATGCCTCTTTTTTCTTATTATGCTTCCTTCGCTTCTTTTTCACCTAATAATTGTTTGTGCTTAGCTGCTGCATTTACCTGCTCATCTGCATGGTAAGAGGAACGTACAAGCGGTCCAGCTTCACAGTGGCTAAAGCCTTTGCTTAGGGCAATTTCCTTAAGTTCAGAAAATTCCTCTGGGCGGTAGTATTTTTCTACTGGTAAGTGTTTTTTAGATGGCTGTAAGTACTGACCAATTGTTAAAATATCTACGTTATTTGCTCGTAAATCATCCATAGCTTCAATTAGGTCTTCCTTCGTTTCACCAAGACCGATCATAATGGAAGACTTTGTAGGAATATCGGGTTGCATTTCTTTTGCTCTTCTTAAGAACTCAAGTGAACGGTCGTATTTTGCACGTGCTCTCACACGATCTGATAAACGTTTCACCGTTTCAATATTATGATTCAGGATATCTGGACGCGCATCCATTAGCATACGAAGGTTCTCTTCGACTCCGCCCATATCTGATGGCAGTACTTCAATACTTGTGAATGGACTCTTTCTACGGATCGCACGAACGGTTTCAGCAAATACTGCTGCACCACCGTCTTTTAAGTCATCACGCGCTACAGCCGTAACAACCACATGCTTTAGATTCATTAACACAACAGAATCAGCCACACGTTCTGGTTCTTGAAGATCAAGTTCTGTTGGAAGACCCGTTTTTACAGCACAGAAACGGCATGCACGAGTACAAATATCTCCTAGGATCATAAATGTAGCGGTACGTCTAACGGCCCAACATTCATGAATATTAGGGCACTTTGCTTCTTCACATACGGTATGAAGCTTTTTCTCTCTCATCATCTTCTTCAAGCCTGTATAATTTTCGTTCGTGTTTAATTTAATTTTCAACCACTCGGGTTTACGTAAATGTTCTTGTTTTTTGCTCAACTTCCCACACCATCCTTATATGATAAGTGTTTTTTTCACACTATGTAGCTATTTCAGACTACTCCTGAATCACTTTAACATAATGAAGATTATACGACAAGCAAGAGACTTACTATTACCAGTAATTGATATATATTGTTTTAAATGATTTAAGACAAACTAAAGCATGTTAATTCTTTTGAAGGAGGATCATCGTGCGGAAACTGCTAAAAGGAATCTTTATTTTTCTTGTTATTATTGCTTTATTACCTTCTGATCGATATGCACATGCCCAAACCGATCAACAAACCATTTATGCCAAACGACTCGAGCTATATAAAGAAGTTGAAGCAGCTACCAATATTCCTTGGTACTATATGGCCGCTGTTGACCAATATGAAAGAAGTCTTAGGCAATCTCGACGTGATTTGCCGAAAGCGGAAGGTCTAACTGGCATTTACTACAAACCAGAGGTATGGGTTGGCCCGCTGAACCCAAATCTTGAAGATGAGAATCCGATATCCATTAAGTACTTTAACGGTTTTGGAATCGATGGGAATGGGGATGGCAAGGCGAGTTTGAAAGACGACGAAGATGTTCTCTTTGCTTTTGCCAACTTCATCCTATCTTATGGAACCGACCATGATAATATAAAAATTGGTCTTTGGGATTATTATAAACGAGACAAAACTGTAGGGATTATTATCGGCAAGTCCGAAATTTATAAAAAATATGGTCGACTGGATCTTGATAGTCACGCCTTTCCAGTACCACTTAGAACCGATTATAGCTATCGAAACACATGGGGAGACGCTCGTGGCTGGGGTGGACGACGCATGCATGAAGGAACAGATATTTTTGCCCACTATGGTGTTCCTGTTCGTGCAACCTCATATGGCATTGTTGAGATGAAAGGCTGGAACCGTTTTGGTGGCTGGCGAATCGGGATACGTGATATTAACAATAACTATCATTATTTTGCCCATTTAAGCGGCTTTAGTAAGGATTTAAAGGTAGGACAAATCGTTGAACCTGGAATGGTCATAGGCGGTGTAGGAAGTTCAGGTTATGGACCTCCTGGAACATCAGGGAAATTCCCTCCCCATCTTCATTATGGAATGTATCGTGACAATGGTTATACCGAATGGAGCTATGATCCGTTTCCACATTTAAAACTTTGGGAACGCCAAGAACGTGCTCGACGAAAATAAAAAGAGGACTAACGGATTCATCAAACCGTTAGTCCTCTTTCTAATTAGTTAGCTTTTTTGCCTTTAGAATAAGCATTTGCCACACTTGCTGCAAATCCACCCCAAAGAATAACCATACCAACAACCATCATAACAATCGCACTCGTTGACATTATTTTGAAACCCCCTTGCTTTCAGTTGAAGGTAAATCTAATGCACCTTTTTGCCACTTGAAAGCAGCGAATACAAATCCAACAACAATGGCAGCTAATGCTACTCCCCAACCTGTATATAATAGGAAGCTTGTTGGATATCCTTCGTAGTTATCTTTTAAGTTATTGATGAAGTTTTGAATCATCATATATCCTAAAACAACTGGTGTAATAACACCTAAGCAAACTTTCCACCATGCACCTAAAAGCATATCGGACATGCTATTCGCATGCTGTTGAAGAACCTTCATTTCACGTAATACCCATGCCACTATTACTACTTCCGCAAATCCAGCTACAACGATACCAAATTGGTTGATGAAATAGTCTGCAGCATCAAGGAAGTATAATCCACCTTGAGTGGCAAATAGAATCGAAATGATCGCCGAGATTCCTCCACCTATCGCTACTGCTTTGTTACGTGAAACCTTAAATTTGTCTTGAATACCAGCTACATACGTTTCAATGATTGAAATTAGTGAAGTTAAACCAGCTAATACTAAACATAAGAAGAAAATGGATCCTAATAAACCATTAAATGCAGGGAACTCACTAATGATCTGTGGGAAAACAACGAATGCTAACCCTACTCCACCTGCAACTACTTCACTAACAGCGACACCTTGCTGCTGAGCCATAAAACCTAAGGCAGCAAATACACCAATACCTGCTAATAATTCAAAACCAGAGTTAGCAAAAGCTGTGATAAAAGCATTATTTGTTAAGTCTGTCTTCTTTGGTAAATAACTAGAATACGTAACCATAATCGCAAAACCAATCGATAAGCTGAAGAAAATCTGACCGTATGCAGCAACCCAAACCTTAGGTTCTGCAATTAAGCTCCAGTTTGGCTTGAAGAATGCATCCAAACCTTGAGCAGCTCCATCTAATGTTACAGCGCGAACGACGATTACAAGGAATAAAATAACAAGTGCCGGAATAAAGATCTTGTTCGCTGCTTCAATACCCTTTTTAACACCTTTAAAAAGAACACCTAGTGCAATGACCCAAACTAGTACTAATGGAATAAAAACACTAGGAACGATGCTTCCAACCTGACCTGGTGCTTCAGCAAGCTTTAAATAGTCACCAAATAGGAATGTTCCTGGGTCCTTGCCCCATTTTTCTCCGAAAGAGAAGTAAGCAAATGACATTGCCCAAGCGATAATAACAGCATAATATGTTGAGATAACAAATGAAATCGCAACTTGCCACCAGCCAAGCCATTCAGATTTCTTGTTTAGACGAGCGAATGTTAATGGAGCTGATCCGCGATATTTATGACCTAATGTAAACTCTAGAACGAGAAGCGGAATACCAGCAGTTAAGATAGCGAATAAGTACGGTAAAAAGAATGCCCCTCCTCCATTTTCATAAGCTACTGCGGGAAAACGCCAGATATTTCCTAGTCCTACAGCTGATCCAACTGCTGCCATGATAAAACCTGCACGAGTCCCCCATTGTGGACGATTATCCATAGTAAAAATGACCTCCTACTGAGTCCCAAACTTTTTTCCTTATTTTAGAAAATAATTGGAACTTTTTATATTTTCTGATTATTTGATTTAATCTAAAATTAGTATAGCTAGTTTTTGTCCATCTGTCAAAACTTTATTTTTAGAATAATAATTTTGTTTAACACGTTAATATAGTAGAAGATGTGAAAATTGTGAAAAAACTAACATTTCAGAATATTATTCTCACCTACTTTTCTCCCTCCTCTCTCCATTTCAGCCACCCCTTTCTTCAAATTTTCTATAGAAAAAAGTCAGAAGAACACAGATTTCCTCTGACTTTTTCACTAACTGATTAATTGTCCATCGGCAACTCAATTGATGCACCAGAATCACCGCCGCCCCCGTTATAAAACTGTGGGACCTCGCCTTTGATCAGACCAGTCGCAACCGGCACATCCTCTTTAACGGTAATAATTTCCGTAGCAAATGGAATGATGATCTGTACCTTTACTTCTACTTGAACATGTATTTCCACCCAAGTATTATTAATTCCCAATTCTTCTTTTATTGTCTTAAAGGTGGAGGTAACAGAACCGATTGAGTTAAATTTTATTGGTATTTTTGGTCCTAAGTTACCTAATAGGGCATTATTGGTAGCCTGCCCTAATGGAACATAATAAACGATACCGTTTTCCTTTTTATCTGTATTGATTTCAATATCGGTGAAGGATTCAAGCTCTGAGAGATCTCCTTTTTCTGCCTTTTTAATATTGTCTTGTACCAACTCAGTTACTTCTGCTTTCACACGGTTTAGATGTTCTGCGTTTAGGAACACCACATCGCCATCACCGGTCTCTTCGAATTTTATATCCATAACATTTGTTATTTTTTTACTTACTGCATTATTTATGACGAGTGAAGCAATTTTTCGAGTTTGTGAGTTTGCATAGCTAACAAGTGTAGGCTTTAGCCCCTCATTTATTATCCAAAGACCAGCTGCTGTTGAAAAAATAAAAAACACGAAGGTAAGTAAAAAAACATATCTGAACGGCAATGGACCTCTCCGCGGCAGACGACCGCGAAATTTACGCAAGACAAATCCCCCCTTTACAAGCTATATGTATGCTGTAAAGGAGGGAACTAGCGCAAAAATATGAATTTTTTTAACTTTGATAGACTAGTTACGCTTTTTTAGGAAAGGTTGTATCGCATTCAAGAATCATTGTTGATAAGCTTTTGCTTAGGTCAAGTTCGTATGGGTCAATGCTTTTACCATCTTCTTCAATGATCCTTACAACCGGCCGGTCGCTGACTCCCATGTTTTGTTTGGATACAACTCCTTTACGACCATCATCAAGTATCACCGTAATTCCTACAGGGTAAATGGCTACCCCTTTACGAAATGCCTCTATTATTTTTGGATCAAAAAGGGTTCCTGACCCTGCAAACAAAATTTCTAGACCATGATGGGGTAGCATAGCATCACGATACACTCGATTTGAGGTAACCGCATCAAACACATCAGCTACCGCAATAATTTTCGCAAGCTGGTGAATATCTTCTCCTTCGATACCTCGTGGATATCCAGTCCCATTTAGCCGTTCATGATGCTGATACGCACAATGAGCAACAATAAGGGACATCGCTGGAACATTACGAAGCATTTGAAATCCTTCTTCAGGATGCTTTTTAATCTCATCGTATTCTTGATCTGTTAATTTTCCTGGTTTCTGAAGAATTTCACATGGTACTTTCATTTTCCCTACATCGTGAAGTATGGCTCCCATCCCAAGTATTTCAAGTTCTTTAGGAGTTAACTTTAACTTCATTCCAATCGCTAGAGAATACATAGTCACATGTAAGGAATGTGTGAAGATATAGTTATCATATGTATAGACATCAGCTAACATGGTTAACAAATTTTCATTATTTCTCAACTCAAATAAAAGCTGTCGAATCAGATCTTTAAATCTTTTTGACGCTTTTTCAATAACAAATGTAGAATTAAATTTGCTATCCATTTGAAGCTCATGGAAAGTGGTTTCAATCGTTTGGACAGCCTGTCTGCGAATCGAATCGGGGAGTACCTCGATATACTCGATCCCTTCTGTTACAGAATCTTTTATATATATGTAGGTGATGCCCAGCAGTTGTAAGCGATTAAGCATTTTTTCATTTAACTCTACTCCCTCGCTTAGTAAAATCTGACCTTTATCACTTCTAACTGTTTTACCAAGTATAGTTCCAGATTCTACATTAGCGGTAGCTACTAGTCTCATTATAGTTCTCCTGTATTAGTCTGACTGATATTATTCAACAAGTCCTGACAAATTCCTACTTTATCTACTAAGATAACTCTATTATCGACTAAATATCAACATACTTTAGTACCTAATTTAAAAAATAAATAGGTCAATTGACTATATTTGCTTATCAAGCAGAACAAACTAATTTCCTATTATCCAATTAAAACTAAAAAAAGCGCATATCCTGCGCCTTTTTAAATCATTTTTAACATGGCATCTTTTCCAAGCATACCCTTTGTAATCCCTAAATTTTCTGCTTCAAACGTTACAGATTCTAAAGGTGCCTCCAAAAGCTGCTCAATGGTTTTAACGCCAACGGCTCTACCGGCAATTACTTTTCTATCCTTAAGCTTATCATTGAGAAGTGCCACATCAAGAGCACCACACATGATGTATCCTTTATCATTGCTCACAACGAGCAAATTTGTTTTTGGGAGTTTTACTGATACACTTAAAAAAGTGTGTCCATTGATTTCAATAGGTGAAAGCTCAATCACTTGCTACACTCTCCTTTCTTCCTTATCAATTTATGAAATAGGAAGAAAAAATGTGAGTTTCATTTGCCTAGCTATTGCAAGTTTTGAAGCTTCCAGCGTAATAAATCACGCATAAATTCTGGGAAGAAGAATACTTTATGCTCCGCTCTTCTAATCTCAGGGAACAGCTGACCAAAAGTAAACATGTCTGGAATGGCTAATTGATAACGTGTTTCTCTTTCTATTTTATTACCATTAATATAAAAGGAGAGTCCATTATTCTCATGCTTCACCTCGACACCCTCAAAGATCATTTTCCCCATGAAAGTACCACGAAATCCAAACCCCTTAATCACCATATTTCTCCACTTCTCATCTAATGCAAGTCGGATGACTTCTTGATATTCAGCACCTGAGAGCTCGACCACCGTGGGATTTATGGGATGTGGACAAATTGTTAATAAATCGTATTCCGTAACCATTTCACTTGGTAAATCATGCAATATTAACCCTTCGTTTAAAAAGGCACTATCTACGTTACACCAGCTGCGAAGAGTTTCACAAAGAAGGCGTGCTAGCACTTCCCTGGATCGGTAAGGCTCTTTTATTCTAGCAACTTCG
This sequence comes from Bacillus coreaensis, assembly GCF_050586445.1. Taxonomy (NCBI): domain Bacteria; kingdom Bacillati; phylum Bacillota; class Bacilli; order Caryophanales; family Bacillaceae; genus Bacillus; species Bacillus coreaensis. The sequence goes on along the minus strand of NZ_JBOCCY010000006.1, from coordinate 109,744 downwards.
GTAAATAGCAAAGCCTTTCCTTCCTCATACAGCCGATTCTCCTCTTCCTTTTCGTTATCTACATAAGGAAGTTTATTTGAATCATAAGCAATTGCTCGCTTTTTCATCACGCGAAGTGTCTTGCTATCAATCGTAAGTGTTATATGGCCAACAAACATTCCGTACTTTCCTGCAGCACCTAGAATGACATCATTTATTTCTTTTCCTTCATGAAACACATGATGGGTATGCGCCCCTAAAATCACATCAATTTCAGGAAATTGTTCAGCAATAGCTTCATCTTCATTTATGCCTAAATGAGAGAGGAGAATGATGATGTCTGCCTCTTTTTTTACTAGGGCTAGCTGTCGCTGTAGTTCTTCCATCGGTTCGGATAGTTCCCAGCCCAGCTGTCCATAAAAATGGGAAAAGTAGGCGGTCAAACCGATAACAGCCACGCGTGCTTTATTTTTCAGCTCATAAATATGATATGGCTCTACCCACTTAGGACGAGTACCTTTAGCTGTAAAAAAATTGGCTACAATCACATCAAATGTTCTCTTTTGATATAGAGTGTCTAAATCTTCGAAGGAGAGAGTAATTCCTTCATTATTTCCAATCGTTACGGCCGTGTATCCCACTTCATTTAATAACAGGGTGTTCCGCTTTCCCCGTGTAGCATCTGTAAGAGGATGCCACCGGTCCATATGATCACCTATGTCAAATAGAAGAACGTCTTCGTTTGCACTTTGGTGAAGGTCTCTTCTTCTCTGTAAGAAAGAGCTGATTCTTGTCCAGTGCTCGAAATGGCTATGTAAGTCATTCGTGTGATAAATATGAATATCTTCTAAGGTCATACTGTCTCTCCCCTTACAAAAATGCTAAAACAAATCAAGCTGGCGAGGAGCTAAGTTTTCATACTCGATTCCGAGTAGATCAATCAGCTCAAGCGCGTTATCAGCGGCATCTCCACCAGAATTATTATTAAAAACAATGTATAGATGTTTCGTTTCTTTTTCTAGTTTTTTTATATGCTCTACCCATTGTCGCAATTCATTCTGATTATACCGATATAAGTATCTGACTTCCCGCCAGTTTTCTGTACGTTTTTGCCAACCATGCACGTTTCTTCCATGAAAACGAATTAGCAGCTTCTCTTTCCCTAGTGATTCGAGCACAGTAGGGACAGAACCCTCTCCGGATTGCGGTTCATCGCAAATGCTATGAATCCACTTTTCCTCCTTCATAAATTGAATGGTTCGTTCATAAAAGGAGGGACGAAACCACGATTGATGACGAAATTCGAGAGCACATGGGATATTCCCCATCTGTTTTTTGCACCAACGCAAGTATTCAACATGCTCCCTTTTACAATCAAACCAAGGCGGAAACTGAAACAAGACCATAGCTAACTTTTTGCTTTCTATATAAGGTGTAAGAGAATCCTTAAACCCTTGAAACATTTGCTCTTTGCTTTCAAAAGGAATCTCTCCTCTCGAATGTCCTGTCATCCCTTGATATGCCTTTACAATAAAACGAAAGGAAGACGGGGTATCCTCGGTCCATCTTTGCGCATTTTTAGTAGGCTGTATAGCCTAAAAGGAGGAATCAACTTCGACAGTTGGAAAAAAACCAGCATACTCTTTTAACTTATTTCTAGGTGAGGTATGTGGACCATACAAGCGATCCTGGTCACCCCAACCAGTCACTCCGATATAAATCATTACACCCCTCCAACTATTGTCCTCATCATATCATATGTATGAAAAAACGTTCACCTTCTAGGGTGAACGTTTCCTTTATTTCTTAACCGATAGAACCTTCCATCTCGAACTTGATTAGACGGTTCATTTCAACTGCATATTCCATCGGAAGTTCTTTCGTAAATGGTTCAATAAAGCCCATTACGATCATTTCTGTTGCTTCTTCTTCAGAAATACCACGGCTCATTAGATAGAACAATTGCTCCTCAGAAACCTTTGAAACCTTCGCTTCATGCTCTAATGAGATGTTATCGTTTAGGATTTCGTTGTAAGGAATCGTATCTGAAGTAGACTGGTTATCCATGATTAGTGTGTCACACTCGATATTCGCACGTGCTCCGTCTGCTTTACGTCCAAAGTGAACGATTCCACGGTACGTTACTTTTCCGCCTTGCTTAGAAATCGACTTTGAAACGATTGTAGAAGACGTATTTGGAGCTAAGTGAATCATTTTCGCTCCAGCGTCTTGGTGTTGACCTTTACCAGCTAGCGCGATAGATAAGGTCATTCCACGAGCACCTTCACCCTTAAGGATTACCGCTGGGTATTTCATTGTCAACTTAGAACCGATGTTTCCGTCAATCCATTCCATTGTTGCGTTTGCTTCACAAACCGCACGCTTTGTAACGAGGTTAAACACGTTGTTTGCCCAGTTTTGAATCGTTGTATAACGGCAGTAAGCATCTTTTTTGATAATGATTTCAACAACAGCACTATGAAGGGAGTTTGTTGTATAAACAGGTGCTGTACAACCTTCTACATAGTGTACATGTGCGCCTTCATCAACAATGATAAGGGTACGCTCGAACTGACCCATGTTTTCAGAGTTGATACGGAAATATGCTTGAAGTGGAGTTTCTACCTTTACACCTTTTGGTACATAGATGAAAGATCCACCTGACCATACAGCCGAGTTTAATGCAGCAAATTTGTTATCCGTTGGAGGAATCACTTTTGCCCAATGCTCACGGAAGATGTCTTCATTTTCACGAAGGGCAGAATCAGTGTCCTTAAACACAATTCCTAAGTTTTCAAGGTCTTCCTGCATGTTGTGATAAACAACCTCAGATTCGTACTGAGCAGATACACCAGCTAAGTACTTTTGTTCAGCTTCTGGAATACCAAGCTTATCAAATGTTTGTTTAATTTCTTCAGGAACTTCATCCCAAGAACGTTCTGTCTTTTCTGAAGGTTTTACGTAGTACGTAATTTCATCAAAATTTAAAGCTGCTAAATCTCCACCCCATTGTGGCATTGGCATATTGTAAAAATGCTCTAGTGATTTCAAACGGAAATCAAGCATCCATTGTGGCTCTTGCTTCATTTTTGAGATTTCTTCCACGATTTCACGTGTTAATCCACGCTTCGAGCGGAAGATAGACACATCTTTATCGGCAAAACCATATTTATAATCACCGATTTCAGGCGCTTTTTTAGCCATTGTCGTGTTCCTCCATTCGTAGGAGCATGCGTTTATGCTTCCCCTTATTCTTGTTCTTCTTTCATGCCTTTTTCCATTGCCTTCCAAGCTAAAGTCGCACATTTGATTCGCGCTGGAAATTTGGACACACCTTGTAACGCTTCTATATCACCTAAGTCTAAGCTATCGTCGTACTCTTTACCTTGCATCATTTGAGAAAACACTTCCGAAAGCTTTAATGCTTCATCAAGCTTTTTCCCTTTGATAGCTTGCGTCATCATAGAAGCAGATGACATAGAGATGGAGCAGCCTTCTCCTTCAAATTTCGCATCCTTCACGACACCTTCCTCAAGCTTAAGTGTAAGCTGAATCCGGTCTCCACATGTAGGATTATTCATGTTGATGGTTAGGCTATCGTTTTCTAAAACCCCTTTATTACGAGGGTTCTTGTAATGATCCATAATTACCTGTCTATAGAGGGTATCTAAATGATTAGAAGACATCGCTAAAATACTCCTTTGTTTTGATAAGCCCTTCCACAAGCTTATCAATCTCTTCTTCGGTGTTGTACAGGTAAAAGCTGGCACGAGCCGTTGCCGTTGCCTTAAGCCATTTCATAAGTGGCTGTGCACAATGATGACCAGCACGTACGGCAATACCTTCTGCATCAAGCACTGTTGCCACATCATGCGGATGAACATCATCGATATTGAAAGTAACCACACCAGCACGAAGACCTGGATCTTTCGGGCCATATATCGTCATGCCTTCAATTCGTGATAACTTCTCCATCGCATAAGCAGCAAGCTTATGCTCGTGAGCTTCTATATTTTCTAAGCCAATTTGCTCAAGGAAATCAATCGCAGCCCCAAGTCCAACAGCACCCGCAATAATTGGAGTACCTGCCTCAAACTTCCAAGGAAGCTCTTTCCAAGTAGATTCGTATAAATCTACAAAGTCGATCATTTCTCCACCTGTCTCAACCGGCTCCATTTTTTCTAGATGCTGTTTCTTCCCATAAAGAACTCCAATTCCAGTTGGTCCACACATTTTATGGCCAGAAAAAGCTAGGAAGTCGCAGTCTAGATCCTGTACATCAATCTTCATATGTGGAGCAGCTTGGGCACCGTCAACCACCATGATCGCACCATTTTCATGAGCGATCTTGGCAATATCTTTAATCGGATTCATAACACCTAAAACATTTGAAACCTTCATCACGGATACAATTTTGGTATTTGACGTAATGGTTGCTCTTACATCGTCTAGGCTAATTGTTCCGTCCTCTTGTAGAGGAATGTACTTAAGAGTAGCACCCGTTTTTTTGGCTACTTGTTGCCAAGGAATAATATTGGCATGATGCTCCATAAAGGTGATAACAATTTCATCACCCTCACGAAGATTATCTGAACCATAGCTGTGGGCGACCATGTTTAAGGCTGTAGTTGCTCCACGAGTGAAGATTATCTCTTCGGTAGATTTTGCATGAATAAACCTTCTAACCTTTTCACGCGCCCCTTCATAAGCGTCGGTTGCTTTTGTACCAAGCGTATGAACACCTCGGTGCACATTCGAATTATATTCTTTATAATATTTCTCTAACGATTCGATGACCGAAATGGGCTTTTGAGAAGTCGCTGCGCTATCAAGATACACTAATGGTTTGCCGTTCACTTCTTGATGTAGAATCGGAAAGTGACTGCGAATATCCTGAATATTCATTATCTTACTTTCCTTTCGATAACTTCCACTAGTTGCTTTTTCACACCTTCGATAGGAAGCTCGTTTACAACAGGAGCTAAGAAGCCATGAATAACAAGGCGTTCTGCTTCTGTTTTAGGAATTCCACGGCTCATTAGATAGTAAAGTTGAAGTGGATCCACGCGTCCTACTGAAGCCGCGTGTCCTGCCGTTACATCATCTTCATCAATAAGAAGAATAGGGTTAGCATCCCCACGTGCTTTTTCACTAAGCATTAATACGCGTGATTCTTGCTCCGCATTTGACTTAGTTGCACCGTATTCAATTTTTCCAATTCCATTAAAGATAGAAGTAGCACTGTCTTTCGTTACACCATGCTTAAGGATTTGGCCATCCGTGTGCTTGCCCCAGTGAACAACACTTGTCGTGAAGTTTTGTGTTTGCTCCCCACGTCCAACAGTGACCATTTTCATGTCGCCAACTGATCCATCTCCAACAAGGTTTGTCACGTTATCAGAAATAGTGTTACCGTCATTCATTAAACCAAGTGCCCATTCAATCCGAGAGTCACGTCCTGTTACTCCACGGCGGTTTACATACGTTGTTACACCTTTAGCTAATGTATCAACTGCACCGTATTGAACAGTCGCGTTTGTACCTGTAATTACTTCCGTTACGATGTTAAAAATTGAGCTTGCTTCTTCGATCGTTGAAATATAGTTTTCAACATAAGTCACAGAGCTATTATCTTCAGCCACTACAAGAACATGGTTGAACACATTTGCTTCCTTGTCATCATGAATAAATACCGCTTGAACTGGTGCAGAAACTTCTACGTTTTTAGGAACATATAGGAACACTCCACCGTTCATTAATGCCGCATGAAGAGCAGTAAGCTTGTGCTCATCAACCTTTACACCGTCTTTCATGAAGTACTTTTGTAAAAGATCCCCATGCTCACGAGCAGCAGTAAAGATATCTACGAATACCACGCCTTGATTTTTCAATTCCTCTGAAACAGAAAGAATTGTTGGGCGGTTATTACGTTGGATATATAATGTTTTCTCGCCTTCTTCTGTACCGATCAATGATTTTACTTCTTCCGGAAGATCAGCAAGAGTAGAATAATCTTCACTCTTAACGATATGCTTATCGAACTGAGTAAAGTTCCACTTTGTAATATTTGTTTTATCAGGTCTTGGAAATGAGAGGTTATCAGCTGAGGCTAACGCATTTACGCGAAGTTCTGTTAACCAAGCTGGCTCACCCATCTCTTTTGAAAAAGAAGTCACATATTCCTTATCGAATGGTAATACGGTTTCTGTAGTCATGTCTGGTCCCCCTAACTTACGCTTCTTGCCCGACAGTTTCGTCCTCAATGCCAAGCTCTTTTTTAATCCAATCATATCCTTCAGCTTCTAAACGTTGAGCAAGCTCAGGGCCACCAGATTTAACGATACGTCCCTGCATCATTACGTGAACGAAGTCAGGTGTGATGTAGTTTAATAAACGTTGATAGTGAGTGATCATTAAGCAACCAAACTCAGAGCTACGCATTTCGTTAATTCCTTTTGAAACAACCTTTAACGCGTCGATATCTAATCCAGAGTCGATTTCGTCAAGGATTGCAATCTTTGGCTGAATCATCATTAATTGCAGAATCTCGTTACGCTTCTTTTCTCCACCAGAGAACCCTTCGTTTAAGTAACGTTGAGCCATATCTGGGTCCATTTCTAAAAACTCCATGTTTTTGTCCATTTGACGGATAAATTTCATTAAAGAAACTTCGTCTCCCTCTTCACGACGGCTGTTAACAGCTGAACGCAAGAAGTCCGCATTTGTTACCCCACTAATTTCACTTGGGTATTGCATCGCTAGGAATAGACCAGCACGTGCACGCTCATCCACTTCCATTTCAAGTACATCTTCTCCATCAAGAGAGATTGAACCAGAAGTTACTTCATATTTAGGATGTCCCATAATTGCAGAAGACAAAGTAGATTTACCTGTTCCGTTAGGTCCCATGATTGCATGGATTTCTCCACCCTTAATTTCAAGAGTTACCCCTTTTAGAATTTCTTTCTCATCGATTGACACATGTAAATCCTTAATGGATAAAGTTGACCCTGACATATCTATTACCTCCATAATTTGAAAGAAAATTAGTTATCTCTTTGCTATAAAAACTTTATTTTCATTCTCATTTTATTCTCATTACAATCTTATAACAAATGAAATGTGATATCAACTCTTATGAACCTCATCTCGACATATTACCTACCTATTTTTTTCTCCGACTATCTTTTCTATGTACGATACCACTGGCTCAACAAAAAAACCAGTGGAATTCACCACTGGCTCTTTTTTCTTCTATATAATATACAAGCTACTAGGCATGAACCCTACGATCCAAATCAGCAATCATTCTTTGACTATGCAGATAGTTTTGTTGCCTTGCTTTTTCAATTTTCATTCTAACCTTATGCCTTCGACTGTAGGTTTCAAATCCCACTCCATGAGCTGCATACATCGCCTTTTCCATCTCACTCGTGTAGTTCAACCTTAGTTGACTGATAATGAATCCATCCCTTCCAAATATCGCTTTATTCGACTTTCTTTGGTCACATCTATCGTAACACAGGTCAATTCTTTGGAACAAAGCCGAAAAAACACGATAATTAAGGATGTATACAGCTAAGACTTTGTTAGAAAAACTCACCTTATGATTTCCAGTGTTTTCTAGCCAAATACTCTCGATAGGAGCTTAACTCACTGTTTTAATTGATTAAAATCATCCATTGTATTTTGGACAAGTGTAACAGCCTGGCTCAGAGCGGCTCCACCACCAAACGCCGCTGTAACGCCCACTGCTTCAAGAATTTCTTGCTCAGTTGCCCCTTGATCCATACATCCTTTGATATGGTAGATGATGCAATATTCATCCTGAGAATATAAGCTAATTCCTAATGCAATTAATTGCTTTTGTTTTTGAGACAAGACTCCTTCTTTAAAACATGCTTCTGTGAATGAATTAAAATGGCTAGCGATATCTGGCATTTTTTGCGTAAACGTGCCAAGTCCTAGTTTATAATCATGTAGAGCTTCTTCACTCGGATTATTTGCAATAAATCCTTGATCCATTTGTCCCACTCCAGTCTTTAAGTTATGTAGTATCACATCTGTTAGTATCCTTGAAACAACACAAATTATTACAAAAAAAAAACAGATGCCTCTTTAAGAGACATCTGCATTTCTTATTATTCTGATACAGGTACTACAGCACCTTTATACTTTTCAAGAATGAAATCTTGAATTTCTTTTGAGTGTAACACTTCTACTAAAGCTTTAATTGCTTCAGAGTTTTCGTCGTCTTTACGTACTGCGATTACGTTTACGTATGGAGACTCTTTGTCTTCGATTGCGATTGAATCTTCAATTGGGTTCAGACCTGCATCAATTGCATAGTTTGAGTTGATAAGTACTGCATCACCTTCATCATTGTTATAAATTTGCGGTAATAATGATGCTTCATACTCTGTGTCAAAGTGAAGGTTTTTAGGGTTTTCTGCGATATCTTCAACCGTTGCTTCTACATTGTTTACGCCTTCTTTAAGAGTAATTAATCCCTCTTTTTCAAGCATGGTTAAAATACGACCGTGGTCTGCTACTGAGCTGCTCATGATGATATGTGCTCCTTCAGGAAGGTCATCTAAGCTCTCGTACTTTTTAGAGTACACACCCATTGGTTCGATATGAATTCCACCAGCATTAGCAAAATCATAGCCATGCTCTGCCATTTGAGACTCAAGGTAAGGAATGTGTTGGAAATAGTTTGCATCAAGATCACCAGATTCTAACGCTTGGTTAGGTAGGATGTAATCTTGGAACGTTTCAATCTTTAATTCAATTCCTTTTTCCTCTAAAAGTGATTTTGCTTCTTCTAGAATTTCAGCATGAGGTACGTTAGAAGCTCCCACTACTAATTCAGTCGTTTCTGCTGCTTCTTCACCTTCACCACCGTTTGACTCATCATCATTTGCTGTACCGCAAGCTGCTAGAACTAAAGCAACTGCTAATGATAAAAATAAGCTTAAAAATTTCTTCATTTTTGTCTCTCCTATCTTTTATCTAGTTTTGATGTTATAGAATCTCCAATAAATTGGATAATAAACACAATTATTAAAATGATAACAGTAGCCACAAGGGTTACGTCACTACGACTTCTTTGGAACCCTTCGAGATATGCTAGGTTTCCTAAACCACCCGCACCAATCACACCAGCCATTGCTGTATAACTCACCAAAGCAATAGCCGTAACCGTAATACCAGATACTAAAGCTGGCAATGATTCAGGAATAAGCACCTTAATGATAATCGTGCTAGTTTTAGCACCCATTGATTTAGCTGCCTCAATAACTCCTTTATCAATCTCACGCAATCCGATTTCCACCATTCTCGCGTAAAACGGAGCGGCACCAATAATTAATGCCGGTAAAGCTGCATTCTCACCAATCATCGTATCTAGTATAAGCTTTGTAAAAGGAATCAAAAGAACAATTAATATAATAAAGGGAATCGAGCGGAAGACGTTCACGACAGAACTGATCACTTTATTCACTAATCTATTTTCCCAAATATTACCCTTAGCTGTTAAAAATAATAAAAGTCCTAAAATTAAACCAAGAACAAATGTAATAACAACTGATATAGCTGTCATATACAGGGTTTCATTCGTTGCTTCAATCATTTTTTCCCAGTTCACGTTTGGTAAAAGTGTCTCAAGCATTCGAAATCACCTCCACTCCAACCTGTTGTGATTCGATATATGCAATGGCCTTTGAAAGCTCTTCCCTTTCCCCATCTAAGTGGATGAAAAGCGTTCCATAAGAACCATTTTGTGTTTGTGATATTTTCCCTTGCAGGATATTTACAGTTACCTCGTAATGGCGAATAAGGTTCGTAATCAGCGGTTGCTCTGCTGCTTCTCCAACAAAACCTAGTTGAACGACTGTACCATGCGGATACAGTTCTAATAAGTGTTCAATTGTTTCCTTCGTTTCTTCAGGTTCTGTTACTTGCTGAACAAATCGTTTCGTAATTTCTTCCTTAGGGTGCTTAAATACGTCAAGTACTGGGCCGAGTTCAACAACCTTTCCACCTTCCATAACAGCTACACGATGACAAATCTTTCTGATGACGTGCATTTCATGAGTGATAAGGACGATGGTTAAACCTAAACGCTTATTAATATCAACTAATAGCTCTAGAATCGAATCTGTTGTTTGTGGATCAAGAGCAGATGTTGCCTCATCACAAAGGAGAACTTTGGGATTGTTAGCAAGTGCTCTCGCAATTCCTACTCTTTGTTTTTGCCCACCACTCAATTGAGAAGGGTAAGCGTCTTCTCTTCCTTCTAATCCAACCAAACGAATAAGCTCGTCTACTCTTTTCATTCTTTGCCCTTTAGGAACTCCTGCAATTTCAAGTGGAAATGCAATATTTTCTCTTACTGTTCGAGACCATAAAAGGTTAAAATGTTGGAATATCATGCTTATTTCCTGTCTAGCTTTACGAAGGCTACTACCTTTAATTTTCGATACTTCATTATTTGCCACAATAACGGATCCCTCAGTAGGAATTTCTAACCCATTCAGCATACGAATAAGCGTACTTTTCCCTGCGCCACTATAACCAATTACACCGAAGATTTCTCCTTCAGTAATTTCTAAGTTTACATTATCAACAGCCGTTACTTTTCCTTGTCTTGAAGAATAAATCTTTTTTACGTCTTTTATCGAGATCAAAGGTTTCTCCCCCTTCCATTTCCGATTATTCTGATAAAACTACATGCTGTCATGCTACAGAAAGGTACAATACAACTTAGGTTCTATCATCCGGTTCATTCCTATTCGAATGAGAGCACTCTAAATGAACATAAAAAAAACCTTTCTGCATGAGCAGAAAGGCAGAAAGTATCACCTTTCTCTCATCTATCAAAGCAATACGCTTTGTGTGAATTGGCACCATTTCAATATTTTGACGGTTGCCGGGCTTCATAGGGCACATCCCTCCACCTCTCTTGATAAGAGCTTATCAATCTATATGAACTTTTTTAGTTGTAGTCTTAATCACGAGTGCTATCGTATCATGGAAAAACGGGAGTGTCAACGATAAATTTCGACAAAAATCTTATGGATTACACATGGCTAGTAAGCGAGGTTTTCCCTGTCGCTAATGTAATCGCTTGCTCTAAATCTTCAACTAAATCCTCCACATTTTCAATCCCGATCGAAAGACGAATTAAATCCTCTGGAACGCCTGCTGCTTTTAACCCCTCTGTGTCAAGCTGTTGATGAGTTGTGCTTGCAGGATGAATGACTAAGCTTTTTGCATCACCAACATTGGCAACATGTGCCCAAAGTTTGAGACTATTTATAAACGTTGCTCCAGCCTCTCGCCCTCCGTCGATTCCAAAGACAACGACAGAACCTGCTCCTTTAGGTAAGTATTTCTTCGCAAGCTCGTAGTCTGGATGCTTCTCATTTCCTGGATACATCACCCAATTAACCGCAGGATGTGCTTCTAGATACTCTACGATCTTCTTCGTATTTGCCACATGCTCCTTCATTCTCACATGCAAAGTTTCTAAACCTAGAGTGAATTGAAAGGCATTTTGAGGGCTTAATGCTGGACCTAGATCACGTAGCAATTGAACTCTTGCTTTTACAATATAAGCTGCAGCACCAATTGCTTCACTATATACAATATCATGATAGCTGGCATCAGGGGTTGTAAATCCAGGAAACTTCGCCGAATTCCAATCAAACTTTCCGCCATCCACGATAATACCCCCAAGAGTTGTACCATTCCCTAAAAGCCATTTTGTTGCCGAATGAATAACAATATCCGCACCATGCTCGATTGGACGACATAAATAAGGAGTCGCAAAGGTATTATCGATAACAAGAGGAATACCTGCCTCATGTGCGATCTTTGCGACATTTTCGAAATCCAGAATTCGCAAGCTTGGGTTTCCAATGGTCTCTGCAAATATCGCCTTTGTTTTCTCTGTAATAGCTTGCTTAAAATTCTCTGGATTGGTTGAATCCACAAACTTCACATTGATACCATATTTAGGTAATGTTATAGCAAATAGATTATATGTACCTCCATATAGATTCGAAGCTGCAACGATTTCATCCCCTGCTTCAGCCAAATTTAGGATCGCCAGTGTAATCGCTGCCATTCCGCTCGATACAGCGAGTGCTCCTACTCCACCTTCAAGGAGGGCCACTCTTTCTTCGAACACAGTAGTAGTTGGATTATGAATGCGTGTATAAATATATCCCGGTTCAGCAAGTGCAAAGAGATTAGCAGCATGTTCAGTGCTTTTAAATTGATAAGCATTGTTTTGATAGATCGGTACTGCTCTTGCTCCTGTAGTAGGATCTGGACTTAATCCACCATGGACACCTAGTGTTTCTAACCGATACTTCTTCTGTTCTGTCATACCAGTCCCTCCACCACTCTTTATAAGAATTTTTATTAATCACGTAGATGATGGTATCAGGGTAAAATTGACAAGTTAATAATATTTTAGAAAGTTCAGAAAAATTTCAAATATTATTGGCATGCTTATATGGCTTTACTAAAAAGAACAAAGTTTCTAAGTATAAAGCTGTTCTAAACGTAGATTGTAAGGAAATTAAATTTGATAATGTTGCTTGTCTGAGTTTGATTTCCCCACGGAGCAAGGATATAATATCTTCCTTCTTTCCTTGAAGATGTGCGGCAATATGATGATGATCTTTTTCGAATAGAAGTTCAACTTTCCCCTTATTTATATGGATAAAGAAGGCCTCATCTTCTGATCTAATACAAATAACAACGGGTGCCTTCTTTAAAAAAGGCAGTAAATGACTACGGTTATTCCATTCATTCACTGTTCTTTGTAACTGAACAAGCATCGGTCTTCCTCCTCTAAATATACGGATACATATATATTCCACTCTGAGAGAAGGCTTACCTTTAATATCTTTTCGACAAATTTTCGGGGCGTTTGTCAGGGGTACCTAACAAGCTTTGTATCGAATGCTGTAGTTAGAGTTCATTTCCCGAGAAATATGTCACCTTTTTGAACGAAATTGCTTTTACTGTCGAAGGGATTCGTGCATCCGCAAATAAAAAAAATCAGACTAGTACCGTCTGATTCCTAAAATGATTTTAAACTTTCATATAAAAATGGTACCGATTGAAAAGCATAAATTTTGTTAACTAGTTTATTGTTTCTTATAACAAGTAAACAGGGAACAGACTCAATCGAATATTGCTCAGCTAACGCTGGAACAAAATTCAGATCTGCCTTTAACCAGTTATGTTGTGGCAATAGCTGTTCAACGACCCTGAGCATTTTTCCTGCTACTTGGCATGTACCACATAATGGTGTGTACAAGTAGAGAAATTTTGTTTCCTCAACCGAGAGGAGCCGTTCCCTGTTACTATCTAGCAATTCTTGCATGTTGTTACCCCTTCTTACACTTTGTCTAAAAATTGCGTAAAGACGTCGATGTTTGCCCCTAACAACACAGTAGCTAAATGATGTTCTGGTGCGGTTGCGACCTCCCTGTAAGTTCGATCGATGTATAAATGGTCTGCTTCAGGAAATTCCCGTTTGAATAGTCTTCGAAGCTTTTCTCCCGCTTCATCAGCATCAACTAGGATATAGACATCCTTTCCAAACAAATCATCAATGATTTCATCGAGCTTCGAAAGGGATATCGTTCCATTCGTACAAATAATGTCTACAGGCTCCTTAATAACCTTTTGCACCTTCTTTTTGTCTGACGTACCTTCTACTATAATTACTTTTTCAGGTCTCACTTCAGTCATATGCATCACCTGTGAACATGTTGTATTTTCTTTACTTTATTCATTATTCTCGAAAGAGGTGTACAATTCCTCTAACTATTTACGATTATAAAAAAATAAACAGCGGAAAAAAACCGCTGCCCTTTGATTAACACCATCCACCTTCATCACAATCCGTGTATCTTGGTTCGTCACTGGATGGAGTGGATACAAGTTGAAAAATCTTCTCTCCAGCGTTTTCAAAATGATGCTCAAGTTGCATATCACTTCCACTCGGTAAAGTTACCTTTCCGATTCTCTCATTTTCTAGATAAAGCACAATTTCGCCATTTTGAAGTTTTCCAACAACACGGTCTGTAATATCTAATTTTCCTTGCTGCAAAGTCATGTTGTTTGCCACCCTTTCTTTACTATCTTAGGAGTAGCATGCCCATATTTGCTAGAAAAAAAAGAGACAATAAAAGACACCTAAAAGGTGCCTTCTGTATTAGTCTTCGTTAATCATTTCTTCATATTGCTCAGCTGTCATTAGATTATCCACTTCACTTGCATCAGTTGGCTCAACAACAATCATCCAAGCTTTTTCGTATGGTGACTCATTAACGAACTCTGGGCTGTCGTTTAAATCTTCGTTTACTTCTACTACTTTTCCGCTTACTGGAGCATAAAGTTCAGATACTGTTTTAACAGATTCAACGCTACCGAATGGCTCATCAGCAGTTACTGTGTCACCTATTTCTGGAAGTTCAACAAATACGATGTCACCAAGCTCTGATTGAGCGAAATGTGTAATACCGATACGAACGGTACTTCCTTCTGTTTTTACCCATTCATGTTCTTCAGAATAACGTAGATCCTTTGGTGTACTCACGATAAAACCCTCCATTATTATGTATTAATTGTTGGTTACTTTGTAAGCCATACTTTTTCATAGTCTGCTTCCTTAAAGCCAAGCGTTACTTTCTCTCCATCTGTTAGCAATGGGCGCTTGATTAACATTCCGTCTGAGGCAAGAAGCTCAAGAAGCTCGTCCTCTGAAGATGTTGCCATTTTATCTTTCACACCAAGCTCACGATATTTTTGTCCGCTCGTGTTGAAGAATTTTTTCAGCTCAAGTCCACTTGCTTTATAGTAGGATTCAAGTTCCGCTTTTGAAGGAGGCTGCTCTACGATATGTACCTCTTGATACTCAATATTGTGAGAATCCAGCCATTTTTTTGCGTTTCGACAGGTTCCACATTTCGGATACCAATAGAAGGTCAATGCCATGTTACCACCATCCTTTTACACTTTCAATTGCATATTAACATAATTAGGTACAAATTCATAACTTTGACTACGAAAATTTCGGGGAATTTCTCTGTTTACGAACGAATCCCCCCTTCATCTATTTAAAGGGGGGATTCACAGTACTTATAGGACAAATTTTTCTGCTTCGATTAGTTTTTCTGATGCTTCACGCTTTTTCGCAATGACGTTGATTGGTGTGTGTCTTGTAAATTTGCGAAGGGCGGAGATCATCATGCGCAGTGCGTCACCTGTTTCAGTTGCAACAAGTGTTTCTTTTGCATGCTGCTCGATTTCGTTGAACGCTTCTTGACAGAAAATTTGTGTGTATAAAAGCTTTTGCTTGCCCTTTTCTTCCCCGTCCTTAGCGATTGCTTTTTCTGTTCGTAGAACGACTGATTCCATCGCATAAGCATTCGATACGATATCGGCGATGTTTACTAAGATTTCCTGCTCACGCTCTAGTCCTTTGCCAAACTTTTGAGCCGCTAAGCCTGCCGCAAGAAGGCCGATTTTCTTCGCATTTTTCACTAAATACTTCTCTTGAGCTAGCGGCTCATCTCCTGGCTCTTCTGGCATAAGCATCATGAGCTCTTCTTGAAGGGCTTGCGCTTTCTGGAATAATGGTAGCTCTCCTTTAAATGCTTTTCTTAAATAAGTGCCAGGAACTAATAGACGATTGATTTCATTTGTTCCTTCAAAAATACGGTTAATTCTAGAGTCGCGGTACACTCGTTCAATTTCATACTCGCTCATAAAGCCGTAACCACCGTGAAGCTGTACCCCTTCGTCCGCTACGTAATCCAACACTTCCGTCGCGAAGAATTTATTCAAAGAACATTCAATTGCGTATTCAGCAATCGATGCTGCTACCGCTTTTCCATTTTTCACTTCTTCATCCGATAGCTTGCTCATGCGCTCTTCAAATAGACCAACAGTACGGTAGACAGAGCTTTCTGCCGCATAGATTTTGGAAGCCATGGTGGCTAATTTTTCTTTTGTTAAATTAAATTGAGATAGCTTTGTTTTAAATTGTTGACGTTGGTTTGTGTACTTAGTCGTAATTTCAAAAGCGGCCTTAGAACCTCCGACTGCCCCCACCCCAAGCTTATAACGACCAATATTTAAAATGTTAAAGGCAATAATATGACCTTTGCCGTACTCTCCTAATAGGTTTTCAACCGGTACTTGAGCATCTTCTAAAATTAAAGTACGAGTGGAAGAACTCTTAATCCCCATTTTCTTTTCTTCTGGACCAACAGACACTCCTGAAAACTTTCTTTCAACGATAAAAGCTGAGAAATGCTCGCCATCAATTTTTGCATAAACAACAAATACATCGGCAAAGCCTGCATTGGTAATCCATTGCTTTTCTCCATTAAGCACATAATGCGTTCCTTCTGCATTCAAGACAGCCGTTGTTCTTGCCCCTAATGCATCTGAACCTGAGCCTGGTTCTGTTAATGCATAGGCAGCTAACTTTTCCCCAGTGGCTAGTGTGGGTAAGTATTTTTGCTTTTGATCTTCGTTCCCAAACAATACGATTGGCAGCGATCCGATTCCAACATGGGCACCATGTGAGATCGAGAAACCACCCGCACGCGACATTTTTTCTGCAATTAGTGCAGAGCTGATTTTATCAAGAGCCAAACCGCCATACTCTTCCGGAACGTCTGCCCCTAGAAGACCGAGTTCACCAGCTTCTTTTAAAAGCTTTACCGAACGGTCAAATTCATGGTTTTCAATATGTTCCACTTGAGGGAGAACTTCATTCGTGACGAAATCTTCCGTCATTTTTGCGATCATTTTTTGCTCATCTGTATAATCCTCTGGCGTAAAGACTCGATCATATGAAACATCTTCGATTAAAAAGCTTCCACCTTTAATTAATTTATCTGTGTGATTAGTCATCTTTTTTCCTCCGTTCTATTATAAAGGCTGTTTTCGTAAAGTTTGTTGTTTTGGAAAAATCCCAGAAGCCGGATTTTTCCCCTCATAACGCTGAGTTTATTGGTCTTTTTGGAGAGTAGCTCTTTTCTAAGGATGATAAAATCCTGATTGGCTTCTGAAACCTATAGTTTAATTCTGAAAAAGTGTGTATATAGCAACAATGTTTTAGAAAAGAGCCATCATAAAAGTTCGAACACACCGGCAGCACCCATGCCGCCTCCGATACACATCGTAACAACCCCGAATTGTTGATTGCGTCGCTTCATTTCATGAATAAGAGAAAGGGTTAGCTTCGCACCGGTACAGCCAAGTGGGTGACCTAGTGCAATCGCTCCTCCGTTCACATTCACCTTTTCCTCATCAATTCCCAGCTCACGAATGACTTGAATGGATTGAGAGGCGAACGCTTCATTTAGTTCAAATAATCCGATATCCGATAGCTCTAATCCAGCAAGCTTTAATGCTTTAGGAATGGCTACAACTGGACCAATCCCCATAATTTCAGGTGGCACAGCTCCAACAGCGAATGATCGGAATTTGACAAGCGGTGTGAGTCCCCCAGCTTCTGCCTTTTCACGATCCATAACCATGACGGCTGCGGCTCCATCACTTGTTTGCGAAGAATTCCCTGCAGTAACAGTTCCTGTTACCGAAAAGGCCGGACGAAGCTTTGCTAATGTTTCTACCGTTGACTCAGGACGAACTCCCTCGTCTTGACTAAAAACGAATGGATTTTCGATTAGTTTATTGTCTTTTCCAACCGAGCGTAGAATTACGTCTACTGGTACAATTTCATCAACAAACTTTCCTTCTTGAAGAGCTTTTGCTGCTTTTTGGTGACTTCTTACCGCAAAAGCATCCTGATCTTCACGAGAAATTCCAAATTTTCTTGCTACCTCTTCTGCTGTGTGCCCCATTCCCATATAGTATTGTGGAGCTGTCTCAGCCAGTTTGACATTTGGTCTTACTACATGACCCATCATCGGTACTAAGCTCATTGATTCTGCTCCACCAGCAATAATGGTGTCGGCATGACCAATCATGATCTTTTCTGCCGCGTAGGCAATCGATTGAAGCCCTGATGAACAATAACGGTTGATCGTGATTGCAGGAACTGTATCAGGAAGCCCTGCAAGTGCTCCAATATTTCTTGCCATATTTAACCCTTGCTCGGCTTCAGGCATAGCACATCCGATAATTAAGTCATCAATATTTCCATCGTAATTTCCTGCTCGCTTTAAGGTCTCTTTTACAACCAGTGCACCAAGATCATCAGGTCTAACACTGGCAAGCGACCCTTTTTTTGATTTTCCGACTGGAGTTCGTGCCCCAGCAACGATAACCGCTTCTCTCATCACGTTCCCTCCGCTTCCTATTTATGTTATAACTCTATCAATCTATCAGTTTCGCAATGGTTTTCCTTTTAGAAGCATATGCTGCATTCTTGCTTGCGATTTCGGTTCTGCAATTAAGCTCAAAAATGCCTCTTTTTCAAGGTCAAGCAAGTATTGTTCATCAACTTCCGTTCCAAATGGAACCTTTCCGCCCGCAATCACATAAGCTAGTTTCTTTGCAATTCTCAAATCATGCTCTGAAATATATCCGGAGTAATACATCGTTTGCGCCCCTAGAAGTAAGGTCGCGTAACCCGTTTCACCGACGACTGGAATCTTCTTTCGGACTGGTGGCTTATACCCTTTGTCATAAAGAGCTAGAACAGCCTGCTTTGCATCATAAAGCTGATGGTCTCCGTTTACACTGACAGCATCTGCTTTATTCAAAAAGTTGTTTTCACGCGCTTCGTCTCCCGACGTGGACACCTTTGCCATCGCAATCGTTTCAAACACTTTATTTGCCACGTTTTGTAGGTCAAATGGAACTCCGTTTGGCATGCTGTTTAAAAACTTCATGTATAGCTCTTTGTTACCGCCACCACCAGGAATAAGACCTACTCCTACTTCCACAAGCCCCATATAGGTTTCCATTGTCGCTTGAATATGCGCAGCTGGTAGACAAACCTCTGTACCACCACCTAGGGTCATTGCAAATGGTGCGGCAACGACTGGTTTTGTACTGTACTTAATTTTCATCATCGCTTGTTGGAAGTGACGAACGACCATATCAATTTCAAAAATATTATCATCCTGTGCTTCCATAAGAATCATGGCAAGATTTGCCCCAACGCAGAAGTTTTTCCCTTGGTTCCCAATCACCAAGCCCTTGAAATTCTTTTCCACTTCTTCAACCGCAAAATTAATCATTTGCACAATATCGAGCCCAATCGCATTACTTTGTGAGTGGAATTCTAGAAGAGCTACTCCATCCCCAAGATCAATCAAGCTTGCACCACTATTCTTCTTAATAACGCCCCGCTGTTTTTTAATTTTTTTCAGGTTGATCACCTTTGGGTTTTCTTCTACAAGCTTGTAATCACCATTGGTATAGAAGAAGAGTTCACCGTTTTCTTTTTCCTGATAAAAGCTGGAATGACCATTTGCTAGCATTTCCTTTACCCAGCTTGGAACAGTGAGACCATCCTTCTCCATTTTGGCAATTGATGTTTCTAGCCCAATGGCATCCCATAGTTCAAATGGACCTTGCTCCCAGCCGAAGCCCCATTTCATGGCACGGTCAATCGCGACAATATCATCGGCTATCGTACCGAGTAAATCCGCAGAATACACAAGTACCGGACTAAAAATTTTCCATAGTAGTTCTCCTGCTCGATCGTTTGCATATACAAGCGCTTTCATTTTATTAACTAAGCCTTTTTCCTGTTTGCTCATTTCAATGGAAGCGGTTTTTAATTTTTTTCTTTCCACGTATTCAAGAGTGGCCGGATCTAATTCGAGTATTTCTTTTCCCTTTTTCAGGAAGAATCCTTGACCAGATTTACTTCCAAGCCAGCCTTTTTCAAGCATTTGATTCATGAAGGTGGGTACTTCAAATACTTCTTTCTCTGCACCATCCACTTGGTCATACACATTTTTTGCTACATGCGCAAATGTATCTAGCCCAACCACATCCAATGTACGGAAGGTTGCACTCTTTGGTCGTCCGATAAGCGGTCCTGTTACAGAATCCACTTCTCCAACACTGTATCCACCTTTTAACATTTCCCTTACTGTAACTAACAGACCGTACGTACCAATCCGGTTCGCGATAAAATTTGGCGTGTCCTTAGCTACAACCACACCTTTTCCGAGAATATCTTCCCCGTACTGCTTCATAAAATAAAGTACATCGGGGGAAGTATGTTGAGTTGGAATGATTTCTAAAAGCTTTAAGTATCTAGGTGGATTAAAAAAGTGAGTACCAAGGAAATGCTTTTGGAAGTCATCAGAACGACCTTCTGCCATCGCTTCTACAGAAATACCTGATGTATTTGAGCTTACAAAGCTACCTGGCTTTCGATACTGATCAACCTTCTCGAAAATCTGCTGCTTAATGGCTAAGTTTTCAACAACTACTTCAATGATCCAATCAACTTCGCTTAGTCTAGATAGATCATCTTCAAAATTTCCTGCTTCGATGAGGGCTAAATTATTTTTTGAGGTTAATGGTGCAGGTTTTTGCTTTAACAGATTTTGTAAAGCTTTTTGGCTGATTCGATTTCTGACCGCTTTATCTTCTAGTGTTAACCCCTTTTTCTTCTCGTCATCAGTAAGTCCGCGCGGAACAATATCTAATAGCAATGTTGGAATCCCGATATTGGCAAGGTGTGCGGCAATACCAGACCCCATTACCCCTGAGCCTAAAACGGCAGCTTTTTTAATTTGTTGGATCAACTCTTGTCTCCCCCTTTAGCATTTTTGAGTGGATTCGATAGTTTGAATGAACACTCATTCATTTTTAATTACTTTTATCATAAGATATTTAAAAATTTTACGCAATCCTTTGTCGTTGAAATTTGAAATTTTTTTGAAATTTACATTATTTTATGCGACCAATAGAATCCTATGATTGTGGATATGTTATACACGAGGAAAAAAGTTTGGGGGTGTACACATGGCAAAGATGAAGAAAAACCCATCAAAGGCTGGCGTAAGTGCCGCTAGTGTTAAGGGTGATGCTGGCCCAACTGTTGAAAATGATGGTGGCGGCAAACGAAACAGCCAGAACAACCAGTATAAGAGATAAATATGAATGTACCCGCACTGGATTTGGTGTCGGGTACATTTTTTTGGGGACAATTTCCCTTGCTTATTTTTTAAACATTCCCTTTAATACAAAAGCAACATTCGCTGGGCGTTCGGCTAGGCGGCGCATGAAGTAGCCGTACCAGTCGGTTCCATACGGGACGTATACTCTCATTTTGTAACCTTCCTTTACTAGCTCAATTTGCCGTTCTGGTCGGATGCCGTAAAGCATTTGGAACTCAAATTGGTCGTTACTGATGCGATTGGTCTTGGCGAGCTGCTTGGTGTATTCAATGATTGCATCATCGTGAGTCGCAACGGCGGTGTAGTTTCCGTTTAACATATGCAACTTAATAATCTTTTTAAAATTATCATCAACTTCTTTTTTATCTGGAAATGCTACTTGTGGGGATTCTTTGTATGCCCCCTTCACAAGTCGTAAATTCGGATGGTACTCATTCAGCTCCTCGATATCCTTTTCCGTTCGATATAAATAGGCCTGAATGACTGTACCAACATTGTCATATTCACTTTTTAATTGCTTAAAAATATCGATCGTTTTCTGCGCACGAGAGTAGTCTTCCATATCTATCGTTACGAACACATCGTTCTTTTTCGCCGCTTCTAGTATTCTTCTCATATTGTGAAGAACAACGTCGTCTGAAATATCTAATCCCATCGACGTCATTTTTAATGATAATTGTGATTGAAGTTTTTCCCGTCCGATTGTCTCTATCGCAAGTATTGAGTTGTCGGCCATTTCATTTGCTTCTTTCTCATTGTCGACAAATTCTCCTAAATAATCAATTGTAACAAGTAGACCTTTTTGGTTGAGATCTTGAATAACTCGTGTTGCAAGTTCAATCGATTCACCCGCAACAAACCGTGACGCACCGAATCGTAATCCATATCGCTTGGCTAGTTTCATTAATGCTCGATTTTTAGAAAGGAATAAAAAGAAATCTCTCATCAGTTGTTCCATTGTGATATCCCTCCTACAAGCGTTTACTATAGCTATATGAAAAGGAAAAGCAAAGCGTTTCTTACTGTCATTTTATGTACTGTTATTACTGATGTTGATTTCACTGTGTTTAAAAAATAACCGGAAAAATTCCGGTTAAATTGGGAAATACCCATATTTCCTAAAGAATAAGCGGAGTTTTTCCGTTTATGTGAACCAAATCTTTGAATTTCGGCTTATTTAGAGCAGTTAACCGGAATTCCTCCGCTTATCTCTGCTTCTTAAGCCTCCTTTATATACATTAGCCGGAAATTCTCCGCCTATTAATTTCTCTTACCTATACGAAATCATCTATGAATAATTACAGAACCAAAGTCCAAAGAAAAGCGTGGTTTTGTAAATAAAAAACAGCATTTTGCAGTCCCATTTGCGAGGTAACAGCTGTAACCTTACATTTTGATATACAAATTGGACTACAGTTTTACGCCTATTTTTATAATTATTCGCGTTATATCAATAAAAATGACCATCAAACTCACATACAAATTGATGGTCATTTTTATATACATTTTGGATTTTTGTGACAGGTAATAGGACGCGTTACCAAGTTGGACTCGGTTTTATCTCTTCGCTTGTCTGTGTGCTTCGTTTAATTCTTTGATTTCATTAATTGTTTCCTTAATCTCATTCTTAGCATCAGGATACGTGTCGTTCCAATGTTTAACAAGAACTGGCATTGATTTACTCATGTGAGAGTAAAGGATCCAAGCCTTCACTTTTTCCACATGATCCGCATCTGC
Source organism: Bacillus coreaensis (assembly GCF_050586445.1). Taxonomy (NCBI): domain Bacteria; kingdom Bacillati; phylum Bacillota; class Bacilli; order Caryophanales; family Bacillaceae; genus Bacillus; species Bacillus coreaensis. The sequence continues at coordinate 86,876 of NZ_JBOCCY010000006.1, read as the reverse complement.
CTCACCTAGTAATAACTCGGTATATTTGGTTAGTAATCCATTGATCTTTTCATCTAGATTATCGCTCACGAGTTCCCTCCGTTCTTATGTACCTTTTTTGGTCGATTACAAGTTTGTGGACAAATTTTACAACGGTCCGGTGTTCCAGTTAAGGCATAAAAGAAGCAGCATGTGGTACGTACACGAACTTCTTCTCCAAGCTCAGGAATATAACGTTTATCATGAAAATGTCTTTTAATGGGGTTTTCATGATAATGTCCAAACAATGATCCAGGTGCAAGTTGAGCAATGAACTGTAAATCCTCCACTGCACGCCCACGAACCTCTTCATCTTCATGTTCAGCTAACACGGTTTCATACAGCCAGAAAATATAAATCGCAATATTTTCCCATAGTACGAGTTTGGATTGTTTTGACTCCATTTTCACACTCTCCACAATGGGAGTAACGATATTGGAGAAAAAGTCAGCGATGGCTTCATATCTCCATTGGTCTCTATCACCAGTAGGTTCACTGATTCTCCACTCTGAGAAATAGAACGTCGGAAGCCAAAGTGGATCTTGTTCGTCTGTTTGAAGATGCATATGTTCAAGCTGGATATGAAATCGTTTGTTAAAAGCGGTCATCGCATACAAATAAATGGCTGATAAAAAAGCATATCTTTTAATAAACATGGAAGCTGTCACTTTTATATTAGGCGACCCAATGTGGTCAGAAGCACGACTAATAAAGGTTCGAAGTTGATCTTTTTGAATTAGCTCATTTAACGTAATCGATAGATCAGATTCCTGATGCACTTTTTCCAAGGTAAATCGGTAATTCTTCAGTTGACTTAATTCGGTTTCTGAAAAAATGTTATCCATTGACTGCTCCTGCCTGTCTAAATACCGTTCTTCCCTTTCCATATGGAATGCAAAGTGGCGTCCCGAATAATGGGTCAATAGATATTTCGCAATCCATTCCGAATACTCTCTTCACAAGGCCTCTTGTCACTACATCCTCGGGCTTACCCATTGCTGCTATTTTCTTGTCCTTTACTGCCACGATATTATGGGCATAACGACACGCTAAGTTTAAGTCATGAAGGACCATCACGATCGTGCGATTTTCCCTCTCATTCAGCTCAAATAGTAAATCTAGGATTTCAATTTGATGGGTCATATCTAAATAGGTGGTTGGTTCGTCCAGAAGAATAAAGTCCGTATCCTGTGCTAAAGTCATCGCAATCCAAGCTCTTTGACGTTGACCACCTGAAAGAGAGTCCACTGACCGTTCCTTTAAATCGAGCAACCCGGTGGCTTCAAGTGCTTTATAGACCTTCTCTTCATCCTCACTAGACCATTGCTTAAGCCATGTTTGGTAGGGATAGCGTCCTTGTTTCACCAACTGAAGAACCGTTAAACCTTCAGGTGCAACCGGTCCTTGCGGCAACACGGCCATTTGCTTTGCGACATCCTTTGAGGACATTTTTACAATCTCTTTTCCATTTAATACGATTTCCCCGCTTTTGGGCTTTAATAACCGAGCAATCGACCGTAAAAGAGTGGACTTTCCACATCCATTGCCACCTATGAATACAGTAATTTCGCCTTTTGGGATCGTCAAATCTAATTCATCTATAATGATGGAGTCACCATATGATAGCGTTAATTGTTTTGTTTCAATGGCTTTTTTCATCCTTATTTGCACTCCTTCCCTGACATTATGCATTTCTTGTTTTAAAAAGAAGATAAATAAAGTACGGTGCACCGATACCTGCTGTAAACACACCTGCTGGAATCTCTAATGGAGAAAACATGGTTCGGCCAATCAAGTCGGCCACCATAACCAAGATGGCACCGATCAAAGCGGAAACCGGAAGTAATGCCCCATAAACTGAACCCACTAGACGTCGAGCCATATGGGGTGCCATGAGACCAACAAATCCAATTCCTCCGGCAAAGGCAACAGAACTTCCTATTAAAGCTGTGCTTATGAGCAACAGCATAAATCTTAGTTTTTGCACAGAAGTCCCTACACTTGTGGCTACATCATCACCTAATCCTAGGACATTCACTTTTCTAGCCATAAAAAAGGCAACTAACATAAGAGTCAATGCCCACGGAACAATCGTAAACACATTGGTCCAAGTGGAGCCATGGACCGTTCCTGTGATCCAAATATTTGCTTGGCTTGCCCGGTAAATCGGGCCAAGGAGCATCATCATCGTAGTTAATGCTTGGAAAAGGGCTGATAAACCGATCCCAATTAATACAAGACGAACCGGGGACACTCCGTTTTTCCATGCAAAGATATAGACGAGTAGGCCTGCAACAGCCGATCCAATAAAAGCTGCAAGCGGCATCCATTGAATGCTAACCGTTAACGCATTGCTATCATTACTAAAGATGGCCAAAAATAACACAACGGCTGTTGATGCTCCACCAGTAATCCCCAGAATATCTGGGGACGCTAGAGGATTTCTAATCATCCCTTGCAAAATGCCCCCAGCTACAGCCAATGACATACCAACGACTAAAGCGACAATGATCCTTGGTAGACGAAAGGATTGAACCACGAGTTTTTCCATTTCGGTTCCCCCGCCAAAGAAAACCGAGACAACCGTGACAGGGTTTATTTTCATATCACCTAAACCAGTACTAATAATGAAAACCACCATTGTCACTAGCAGCAAGCAAAGCATGACAAAGCTTGCTTTTCTATCTATTAATATAGACACTTTCCCTTGAAACCATCGAAGATTTTGATATTGCTTCACTTTGCGTTAAACCCCCTTCTAGCAATATAAATAAAGAAAGGAGTCCCTATGATCACTGTCATTACGCCGACTGGTACTTCCTCAGGCATAATAACATACCTTGCAAGAATATCAGCCAAAAGCAAAAGAATGGCTCCTAAAAATGCGGAATAAGGAATAACCCATTTATGATCAATTCCAACAATACTTCTTGTTATATGTGGAATCACAATCCCAATAAACCCCACAGGACCAGCTACTGCTACGGACCCACCTGCTAATAAAATGACCATTAAACCAATTCCAATTTTTAATAACCCCGTTCGAATGCCAAGTGCTTTAGCCACATCTTCTCCCATAGATAAAACATTAAGCTTGGAAGCGAGAAGTAACGCACCAACCCATCCAACGACGAAGTAAGGGATAACAGACACAAGAATTTCAAGCTTTCTCCCTTGAATAGAACCAGCTAACCAAAACAATACTTGTTCGAGTGCAACTTCACTTAATACAAGAAAACCTTGTGTAAAGGAGGAAAACATCGCAGCAATGGCAGCACCAGCCAATGTTAGCTTCATCGGGGTGAGCCCTTCTCGTCCGAGCGACCCGATGAAATAGACGCTGATGGCAGCAACCGCTGCACCTAGAAAAGCAATCCACGCAAAGGCTTGTAAATGACTGATTTGAAAAAGTGATATGGCAATAACCACCGCAAAACCTGCTCCAGCGTTAATACCAAAAATGCTCGGTGACGCCAATGGATTCTTTGTTAATGTTTGCATTAAAGCACCAGCGATGGCGAGACTACTCCCCACTGCCGCTGCAATTAATGCTCTTGGCAATCGAACGGTTTCAATCACTAAATGCTCGTTTGATCCATTATTGTTTTGAAAGGCTTCCCATGCCATTTTCCACGAAGTATCGGTATATCCATATACAATGCTTGCACCTATTAAATAGAGAAATAATAAAACGATAAAAATGAGTCCGGCGATTCTTTGAGAATTATTTTTTAACAGCATCCTTCTTAATCCTTTTCTACATATTGTTACTGCTTACAAGATTCAGTCTATTGGATGCCATACTTACTGTCAATGATTTTGAGAATCATTTTCAATGATGCAAACAACTGTTTTTTATTATCTAATTGAAAATAAATCTCAATTACCTATTGACACCCTTTACAATTCATTTTATGATAATACCCGTAAGTGAAAATGATTATCATTAACAATTACATACACCATTGTAGGAGGAACTTATGAAACTTATTAAATTTTCTTTCACTATGTTAACCATTTTAATTCTGAGTCTTCTAGCAGCATGCGGAAGCAATGAAGAAGCGTCCACAGGTACTAATAATGAGGATGCAAAGACGAAAAATACAAGTTATACCGTTGAGCATGCAATGGGGACAACCACTATTCCTGATACACCTAAAAAGGTTGTTATTTTAACAAATGAAGGAACAGAAGCCTTATTAGCATTAGGAGTAACCCCTGTTGGAGCGGTTCAATCTTGGACAGCAAATGGAGACCCTTGGTACGAGCATATTGCTGAAGATATGAAGGATGTTCAAGTGGTTGGGTTTGAAACTGATACTCAAGTAAATCTTGAAGCCATCGCTGCTTTGCAACCGGATTTAATTATTGGAAACAAAATGCGTCAAGAATCGATTTATGATCAATTAAGTGCGATTGCTCCTACTGTATTCTCTGAAACATTACGCGGAGATTGGAAAGAAAACTTTGAGCTTTACGCAAAAGCGTTAAATAAAGTAGATGAAGGAAGTAAAGTGATTTCTGATTACGATAATCGTGTGTCTGACTTGAAAACAGAGCTTGGTGACCAACTTCAGAAAAAGGTATCCATCGTCCGTTTCCTAGCAGCTGATGTTCGTATTTATCAAAAGGATTCTTTCTCTGGTGTGGTATTAGACCAATTAGGGTTTGCTCGTCCTGAAAGTCAAGATGTGAATGAATTTGCGATCAAAGGCGCAACAAAAGAACAGATTCCATTGATGGATGGAGACATTCTATTCTATTTCACTTATGAAACAGGTGACGGAGCAGCCACTCAAGTTGCGAAAGAATGGATTGAAGATCCATTATTTAAAAACCTAGAAGTAGCCAAGCAAGGAAACGTTCATGAAATTGACGATGCTATCTGGAATACAGCTGGCGGAGTTATCGCAGCAAACCTGATGCTTGATGACATCGAAAAGTATTTCTTACAATAGTTAACTTCTTAAATTTGATATATATGACTAGCTCAGATTTCTTACCCCCCTCAACGGAAATCGAGCACTCCCCTAAAAAACCCTCGCCATAATGGCGAGGGTTTTTAATCATCACTTGAAAACATGTACTTTTTATGGTGATATCGGATCGAGAAAATTAAGCTAATTGCTAGGAAATTCCCCATTATTGAGCTTCCCCCATAACTAATGAACGGAAGTGGAATTCCCGTGATTGGTAAAAGACCAATTGTCATTCCGATGTTTTGAAACACGTGGAAGGTAATCATACTAATAATTCCGACACAAATATACGTGTAAAACTCATTCTTCGTTTCCATACCAACCTTTGTAATATGATAGATCAGTAAGAAAAACACACTAATAATTACGCTAGCTCCAACAAAACCAAATTCTTCTCCCACAATACTAAAAATAAAATCCGTATGACTTTCTGGCAAGTAGACTTCTCTTGTACCGTAACCCTTCCCTGTCGTTTCTCCTGAACCAATAGCTAGCAAGGAACGGGTCAGCTGAAAGCCAGTAGAGCTTTGATAATTGTAAGGGTCAATCCAGGAATAAATTCTCCCAAACTGATACTCCTTAACTCCGAGATACTTTTCTAGTATTTCAGGTTTCCATAGTACTAAGTAGAAAATGACTCCGATCAAAGAGATTCCTGCTGAAAAGATCGGCAGAAGAATCTTCCATGATACCCCCGAAATAAAGATCATTCCTATCATAATCGCTATCATGACAAGAGATGTTCCTAAATCTGGTTGTTGCATGACGAGCAGCAACGGTACCATCGTGATTAGAACAATTTTTCCTAATAAAATAAAATCGGTTTGAATCGTCTTCAATCGGTATTTCTCATGATGATCTCCTATTGCTCTGGCAAGTGCGAGTATAATAAAGACCTTCGTGAGTTCAGCTGGCTGAAATGACCCCATAAATGGGACTTTATACCAACTCTTGGCCCCATTAATAACAGGTGCAATACTAGATGGAGCAATAATGAGGAAGGCCAATAGAAATACACCAAATCCGTAGGCATACCAGGAGAGCTTTTTAAGCTGGTCCGAATCAAGTGTGATGACTGCAACAATAATCCCTATTCCAATTCCATACCAGATGATCTGTTTTAATAAAAAATTTGAATCATACTGTCCTGTCGATTGCGCACTGTAAATAGCAACACAACTCGATAAAAACAGAAGCATTAAGATAAATATTAAATGAAAGTCTATTTTAGACGAAGGCTGTTGATTTGAAGACATAATAATACTCCCATCTGAAAACATGGTATTCAATTCTCCATTATATTTTTAATTCTTATAAAGCACAACTCTTCTTTCTTGTTTGGGAATGATTACATATCAGACCTGTAACTAATGTACCGTACAAATGTGAAAAAAGTGAGAAATTGATATTTCTAAGACTGTAAATGACATGCTTGTTTCCTTTTTCTCTTCTGAAAATGTGGATAGGCTCATATAGTAGCTATGGAGGTGTTGACATGAAGTCTTCAAAGCTATCATTATGGACCTGTTTTCAGGGCTGGTTGGCTATCATGCTAGCTACGTTCTTATTTGCAGGAATCGCAACAACCTACACAAATGCCTTTACTTCTGAAACCGTCAAAAAGTGGATTTCGAATATTGACACACATGAATGGCTTGTTTATTTTGTAAAATCGGGAAACCACCATATATATAACGAAAAAGCGAGTATAACCGTTTCTTCCTTATCAAAGCTCGCTCTCAAACTGGCAACTAATATTCAACCAGAGGATACAAGAACGTTTCTAGGAAGAGAACTCCCTGGATTTTCCGTGTTTGATACAAATATCGTAGTTGCTGGTAGCGGTACGAATTTCACTAATCTTCCGATCGAATCCGCTCCACCGGTAGAAATATTATTACAAGAAAGAGAAATAGCAAAGGAAATGCTAAAAGAGGCTGAAGGTGGCAATACCCCAGTTGTAGCAGGAAAGAAAAGTGTATTTATCTATCATACACATAGCTGGGAATCATTTTTACCATTATTGAAAAATGCCAAGGAACCTGAAGAAGCTACGAGTAACAATGAATCAGCAAATATTATTGCAGTCGGGAAAAAGCTTACAGAGGAACTAAATACGAATGGCATTAGTGTTCTTCACGATACAACAAGCATGCCTAACCTATTAAAGGAGAATAATCTAACAACCGATCATTCCTACGATCTTTCCCGTAAACTCGTCCAAGAGGCGCTTGGAGGAAATGATGGTATCGATTACGTCATCGATATTCACCGTGACGCGCTTCGAAAAGACAAAACAACAGAGGTGATTAATGGCAAATCTTACGCAAGACTATTCTTTGTAGTCGGAAAGGCAAATAAAAATTACGAACAAAATCTAAAAGTTGCAACTGAATTAAATGAAATGATTGATGAAAAATATCCGAACCTGAGTCGCGGTGTTCTAGCAAAAGGACTAACAGAAGGAAACGGAGTCTACAATCAAGATTTATCATCCGGGTCGATTCTCGTAGAGTTTGGCGGAGTAGATAATAACTTAACCGAGCTGTACAACACGATTGAAGCCTTTGCAGAGATCTTTAGTGAATACTATTGGAAGGCAGAGAAGGTCAATGGATAAATATCATGTTCTCCCTCACCACTATTTATTTTTCACTTTTTTTTATTGTATCTCATTTTAGGCTACCACCTAATCACGATTGCTTGGCTTTCAGCTGGCATTATTACCTCGATTTACATTTTAATTGAGGATCAGCTCCTCAAATTTCAGCAATCAGAAAAAGACTTATGATGTGATGATTTTTTATCAGGTATGGTAAAATATCTCATATAATGAGAGGACGTGTTGTGATGAAATATGCAGTTGTTACCGGGGCTTCCAAAGGACTTGGTGCCTCGATTGCCGAAAGAGTTCTACAGGAACAATTCGGGCTCATTTCTATTTCTAGAAATGAAAATCCTGAACTTAAACAGCTTGCTTTGGAAAATGAATTATTTTATAAGCATCTAACATGTGATTTGACGAACAGTAGAGACACCGAACAAACCTTTTCTACAGTTGCCGAGATCATTTTTTCTAGTAAAGACAATGAAGTATTACTCGTTAATAACGCAGGTGTGGTTGAACCGATTGACCGAGTGGGGAGTTTAGATCATGAGGCAATTGAAATGTCCCTTCAACTCAATGTTGCTGCTCCGATGTTTACGACTAACCTTTTCTTACAAAAGGCAAACGGAACAAAGCTAACCGTTGTTAATGTTACATCGGGTGCTGCCGAAAGGCCGGTTCAAGGATGGAGTGTGTATTGTAGCACAAAGGCAGCATTAAATATGTTTACCAAAACTGTCGCAGTAGAACAAAATCATACAGGCAATGCAACGATTATTGGCTATAGTCCAGGAATTATGGATACTGATATGCAAGGAGTCATTCGCTCTTCAACGGAACATGCCTTCCAAGAAGTAAATAAATTTATTGCCTATAAAGAAAATGGGATGCTAAGAAGTACAAAAATTGTTGCCGATGCACTCATTGATTTGCTTCTTACTGAAGAGGTTGAAAATGGAAAAATTTATAGCGTAAATAATCTATTAAAGTAGCTTCCATTTTCTGAAGCTACTTTTTTTATGCTTGACTTGTAACTGGATGCTTAAAATAATCAGGCCATTCAAAAGGAGAAGAGGTTTTCACAAACAGTACATCATCAGTCGAATTTATTGGATGAACTTTGTAATTTTCAGGTTGATCAGGTGTAAAATGAAGATACACGTTTTCCCCTAACGTTGATAATACTTGAATTTGCTCGTCCAAGACTACTTCCCTTTTACTTATACAATCAAATAAATGAATATCACTGTTGATTACTTTATAAATAAGAATCGATTCACTTGATTCATCATAATAAAGATCGTTTGAAAACACATAAAGAAAATGGAAAAAGTTAATTCCTTCAGTATGCAAACTTGAAAATGCTTGTGACAGTGGCTTTCTATTGGTACTGTAGTCTTCGAGTAAATAGAGGTCTTTTTCTAGGTTTATCTTTCTGAGCGTTTTATCATGTTTTTTTGTTGGGAGTTCTTTTCTGAAAAGATGTTCTTTTCTTCGACTAAATCCGAATTTCGGATAAAAATCCAGAACCGTATGATTCGCAAATAAATAATAGAGGTCTACCTGTTTGTCATAATCCTCAAACACTTTTTGTAAAAGAGCCTTTGATAACCCTCTGTTTCGAAAATGTTCGTCAGTCATAACCGTTCCAATTTGTACGGCTTTTTTCAATTTCCCATTTATAAGAAGAGTTAGTTCATTCACCGACACATTGGCAATTATCTTGTTTTTCACGACAAACGAATACGGAATATACCGCTCATTCCAGTAGCCTTTTTTATACCAATCTTCAAACTGAATACCAAAGGTCGATAATGCAAGGTCATTAAAACTGTGCCGAAGAGTCATTTGGTCTTTGTAATTCTTTACGAATTCCATATACTTTCTCCAATAATTAAATTTTTTTCCTATACATGTATAAAATGGTAACACATTGGTGATGATAATAGTACAAGTGTAATTCCCCCTTTTTCTTTGACCTCCCAGTAGTGGAGGTCTTTTTCTTTTTTCATGGTTGAAGGAACCCATTGTGAGCCAAACTATCATCGAAGGTATTCTGAAAGGAGCTCATAACATGACTAAAAAGTATAATAAGGGCAGTAATAACCAAAATTCTCCTAAAAACCATGGCGTCTTGCAAGGAAGTGGCGACAATAGCAAAGGAAACAAACGTAATAAGGATCAAAACGATAAAACAGATCTTGATCAATGACATGAAAAAAGGTGCTGAAAATGCTTCAGCACCTATCTTTTTGGATTAATCTTGATCGCTGGTGTGTTGTACATAACATAGGTGGGAAGAGGGTCGGCTGTTTGATCATGGGAAAATGCCTTATCAATTTCCAAATTTGCTTTCGTTGCTTCCGTGTCACCAGGACTTGAAGAAGAGTGTACATCACTATCTTCAAGTCTTTCTGTCAGCTCAATATTTGCATCATTAATGGCTGCCACTTCATTTTCTTTATTTTGCAATTCACTCACCTCATGTATAGTATCTTTCCACTCTTCTTTCTTATCCGTCGATTTATTTGGCTGCTAATTTTTCAATGGATATGTCAGCTGGTAGGTACGGTGCTTTTTATCATAAGGCAGGTTTAGTTTTTGGAGTATCCGAGTTACTGTGTAGGCTTTTTCTATACGAAAAAATGCTCTTGCCTCTGCATTTGTCAAGCTTTGTCCAAAAAGGAAAAAATAATCTTCCAATGATTGGAGATGAGCGGTTTTGGAATAAGTTTGACATGATGGGCAAAACCAAGAACCATATGTTTTTTGCATGGGGAGATAATTGCAATTTGAACAGTGTACTCCTTTATACAGTTCAGTTGGTTGCATATCAAATCTTTTAAGGATAGGGTCCAAGTTTGGAGTGTGTTGTTTGATGAAATGCCGAGATATTTTCCTAAGTTCCTTTTCTGAGAGAATTTCCTTTTGGTTTGAGTACTCAATTTGGGAAATTTTCTGGAGAAGATATTCTTTTGGGATGATTGACTTGGTTGAGCCTGTGGATTTTATGATGGAATAAGGACTACTGATTACAACTAGAGAAGTAATTGGAAGCGATGGAAGGCGGTTTTTTCCTAACCAATACTCTAATTCCTTTTTGTGACGGTAAATTTGTGACAGAGGGTCTGCGAACGCCTCCTCTCCCCCATCTTTTACTCGAATGAGTTGATGAAAATTCTGATCAAACAGTAATGTTCCACTCATGTTTTTAATTTCTAATGATATGATTAGCTTTTTTGATAAGAGCAGAGAATCAATCTGGAAAAAGGATTGGCGTCCTAGTAGCCTCAGATCAAGAAAAATATGGTAATCTCCATCAGGAATATGACTCAGTTGGTAATCGACTTGCAATTCTCCTTTATAACCAGCTAGGGACCTACCCAATGCGTCTTTAATGAAAGTGTATTGGGGGTGATCTTGGGAAGTTCTGCGTAAAAGTGCCTGTAATTTACGTGCATGGACGGGAAATTCACGGGGTTTCACAATCAAAAGGGCTCACTCCTCATATTTTTTATTGATTTATTCGTGGAATGGATTTGGTTATCCTTCTGAAGTCACAAAGTGTTCATGAACTTTTAGTAGTTGTTGTAAGTTAGTAGTGTTTTGTTGCAACTATAGATAGGTTTCTTGCAACTTTACCCTGGTTTGTTGCAACTTTTGAGATTCGACATACATTTAGACAAATTCCGACTACCGCCCACCATTAAAAACCCCGCCAACCAAGGCGGGGTTCCTACAATCTAATTTATTTTTCCCGTAAGAACGGCCACCAGTTGGCTTTTCCAAATGTTCTTACCATAACCGGGATAAATAATGGCAGAATCACAAGGGCATATAGGAATAATCCTACTAATACGATGGATGCAATTTGTAGTAAGGATAGCATTCCTGAAGGCATCATCGCAGCAAAGGTTCCACCTAGGATGACAGCTGCTGAAATGATCACTGTTCCCATTTTTTTCATTGATTCAAGCATTGCTTCCCGAATGGATAGATCCTTATATTCATTAAAACGGTCCATTAAGAAGATACTATAGTCAACTCCGAGTGCGATTAAGATAACAAAGCCGAAGAATGGTACGGCCCAGCTAATTCCTGTATAACCTAAGAGGTTAACAAATATCGCTTCATTAATTCCCATAGATGTGTAGAACGTTAAAATCAACGATGCAATGATATACGCTGGCATAATCATTGAACGGAACAGAATGACTAAGATGATGGTGATCCCCACTAACATCAGCACAACAGTTCGCGAGTAATCTTCTCCTGAAATTGCATCAAGGTCAGCATTTGTTCTTGTCACTCCACCAACGGCAACCACGGCATTTTCAAGCTTCGTATTCGCTGTGGCACTCTTGACCGCTTCATTTAGTTTATCCACTTGATTGATGGCCTCATTGGAGTAAGGATTTGCTTCAAGTATGACATCAATCGTCATTACTTTACGATCATTAGACATATAGGTGTCTAATACCTGCACAAAATCTTCACTTTCAAGAACCTCAGGTGGTAGATAGAACGCACCATTGTCGTTTTCAGAAAGACCTTTAATATAGTCTTGAGCCGAGCCTAATCCATCTGAAATTTGATTTAAGCCATCCACACTTTGGTTCAAGCCATCTGTTAGTTGACCTAATTGACCACCTAATTCACCAAAGCCATCTGCAAGCTGCTGTTGACCGTCACGAATTCCTGCTAAGCCAGAAGTTAGCTTTGGCATATTATCAACAATTTGCCCTTGACCGTTTGCAAGCTGATTGAGGCCGACAAGCTGTTTGTCAATTCCAACGATAAACTGCTCTAAACCAGAAACAATTTTCTGTTGGTTCTCATTAATGACGGCAAATCCAGCATTAGCCTCAGCCATGCCACTAGCTACTCCAGCTAATTGCGGCTGAACCGTTTGAACCGTTCCCTTTAATCTTTGATAAGATTCATCCATTTGTAACGCAGGATAACTGCTTTCTAGAGCGGTAAAATACTGTTCAGTAGAAGCAAGTGCGGCAGAGAGCTCGTTTAAACCAGCTCCCATTTGTCCATAAGCGCCAGCAAGCTTTTTATACTCAGCTAACAGCTGCTCCGCACCCGACTTCACGTTTCCAAGCTCTGTTTTGATTTGAGCAGAACCTGCTGCTCCTTGACGTATACCATCTTCAATTTTTGCTAAGTTTGTTTGAATTTCAGTTAATCCTGACTGAACCTGCGATGTTCCCGTTACGAGTTCTCCAATCCCCACTGTTGCCTGTTCAATTTGTGGTGCCGAACTCACAAGACCATCACTTGCTTCTTTTAGACCTGAGCTAATTTGATCAAGTCCTTCTTTTCCTTCCCCAAGCCCTTCTTGTAACGTATCAGCTTGCTTGGCGATTAAAAAGTCTTCAATCGGTTCACCCGTTGGTCGTGTCACCGAACGAACGGTGTCTACTAGTGGTACGCGTGCTAACTGCTTACTAATTTCTTCAACTAAATTAATATATTCCATCGAATCCATTGCCTCATCATTTTTTAAAACGATTTGGGTTGGCATCGATTCCCCCGGTCCAAAGCCATCAGCAATGGCATTAAAGGCACGAATAGAATGGACATCTCCACTGATTTCTTCTAGAGAATTATAAGAAAGTTTACCATCGTATGTGACCAAGAACGGTACACAAACAGCTGCTACTATAAGAAGTGCAATCACTGGACGCTTCAGAGAAAATTGACCAACTACACCCCAGAATTTGCTTTCTCCGTGTTCCGCCGTACTCTTTGAAGGCCAGAAGATTTTTCCACCAAGTACAGCCATAAAAAATGGAACAATCGTAAACAAGGCAATCAACAAAAGTCCTACTCCAACCGCAACAGCTGCTGCTGATTGATAAAGCACAAATTTTGAAAATCCGATTGCAGCAAAACCAATCATAACAGCTAATCCACTGAAAAATACCGTGCGGCCGGCATTACGATACGTCGCTACGATCGCATCTGCACGATTTTCGTAATGTGTAAGTTCTTCTTTATAACGGCTTAGTAACAGGATACAATAGTCCGTTCCTATCCCAAATAATATTGCCACAAGGAAAATCTGTGTATAACTCGAAACCGGAAAATCCAATTTATCTACTAAAATCGAGACAATCGATTGAGCCGCTAAATAGGAGAATCCCACCGTTAACAATGGGATGATCGGTGCTACTACCGAACGGAATACGAGTAACAATACTACTAAGATAAAAACAACGGTGATTCCTTCTGTCTTTTTTAGTCCTTCTTGAGAGCTTGTCATTAAGTCTTCATTGATTAACCAGTTACTCGTATAATCGTGGTCGACCTTCACGTCCTCAATCGATTCATAAAGGGCTTCACTTAGTTCTTTCGGTTCACGATCCTTCCACTCAATGGAAAGCGAGGTAAGAATTGCTTTCCCATCCTTCGATACCAACTGTTCTTCTAGAATCTCCTCATTAAAATGAGTTAGAATTTCTGTAATCCCAAGCTCTTCTTTTTTGTTTTCAAGTGCCCGAATCGCTTTTTCAGCTTCCTGTATTTCTTTATCCGTTAATTTTTCCTCACTATGAAAAACGAGGGCGACCTGCGTATCATCTCCTCCGCCTTCCTGTTCTTGGACATTTTCCATAATGTCAGACGCTAGTGAAGAGGAATATCCTTCTGGAACATCAATTTGTCCCTTCTCACGAACAAGGTCGGCCATGTTGGGAGCTAGCATGAACAGTCCAACAATTAGAGCAATCCATGCCACTAACACTAACCACTTATTTTTAATAATCGCATACATGGGCTAATCCTCCAGTTGATTCTTCTTTGTTTCTAAAAGTACATCATGCAATTTCTCGTATGACTGAATAAACATTTCGATTTCGTGTTGGTCGAATTTCGTGATAATCGACTCCACCAATTTATGAATTCTAGCTTCCGTTTCTAAATAAAGCTCATTGCCTTTATCCGTTAACGTTAAGTACACCACTCGACGATCATTTTCATCTCTCGTTCTTTTTATAAAACCCTTCGTCCATAATCGAGTAATAATGGCAGTGATCGCACTCTTTTTCACAGAAAAAACGTCGGCAAGCTCTGACGATGTACAAGAATGATTTTGATAAATGTAACGCAACATATAATGCTGCTCACTTGTTAGGTCGCAATCAAGCTGCTCCTTAACAAGTGCTTCCCCTATCTTATTAACGGAAAAAGATAGAGAAATATATTTATTTACCACTTCTTTAATATGCTGGTCTGGCACCCTATCACCTCTAAAAATAGTTTCATCATTTAATTGTTCAACTGTTTAACTATCTACTCAAATATCATAATGGAGACATATATTTGTGTCAATGAGTAAAAAAAAACGAACCAATAAAATTGGCTCGTTACTTTTGTAAGCTATGATGAATGACTTCTAGTGTTCGTTTGAGATCAGTTACTTCTACTTGTCCTGGTGCTGATGCTTTCTTTAACGCTCCGAATGTCACGCTTGATCCAAATACTTCACCAGATAGGCGACTAATGGCGCCTTGCCCTGCCATAGACATGGTGATAATCGGAGTATCTGGATGCTTTTCTTGCATCTCAACAGTCGCATCCAACAGTGCTAGCACATCTCTAGCAGAGGTCGGCATCACTGCTATTTTGGGAATATCTCCACCTAGCTTCTTACCGCGCTCAAGAATTTCCACCATTTTATCCTTAGATGGTGTAGAGGCAAAATTATGGCTAGAAAGGATCCCTAATCGACCATTCTCATGAATGATGGAGAGAATCTGACTAATATCCTCATCTCGATGACGTAGCTCAATATCTACTAAATCTACCAAACCTGACTTTGCTACCGCTTCATTCAAGTCGAAATAATAGGAAGGATGAATTTCCTTTTCCCCACCCTCTTCTAGGCTTCGAAATGTAAAAACAAGAGGAAGCTCTTTCAAACGCTGATGGATAGTTGATAGTGTAGTCATCACCTTACTGAGGTCTTCACTATCATTGAAAAAGTCTACCCGCCATTCAACCATATCGACAAAATCCTTATTTAATTGAATAAGATCTGCCTCTGCTAAAAGGTCTGCCACTGTTCTCCCTGTCATAGGTACACAAATCTTCGGTGTTCCAACGCCAATACGAATATTTTTTACCGTAATAAAATTCGCCAAGCAACGATCCCTCCATTCTTTCCCTCTACTTTATCCTACAACTGCTCTTCATGACCACAAAAAAATAGGATACTCTCCAAAAAAGAGTACCCTTTTTTCCGTCATGCAGTTCCCTTGTATACTATTTTTAACAGCTGTTTTAAATCTTCTTCTGTAACCTCCTTTGGGTTAGCAGGGGTACAAATATCGTGAAGTGCTGAACATGCCATTTCAGATAAAGCCTTTTCATAATCTCCTTCATCAATTTTACATTCCTGAAGACTTAATGGTATACCCATTTTTTTGTTTAATTCCACGATATGGGATATTAAGCTCTTGACCCCTTCTTCCGTGCTACTACAAGGGAAACCTAACATAAAGGAAATAGAGGCGTACTTTTTCGCTGCCCTGGACGTTTCTACTGTTCCATCAAATAATCCCGCATTGTAGGCGATTACATAAGGAAGCAAAATGGCATTGCTTTTTCCGTGCGGCACATGAAATCTACCACCAAGTGTGTGTGCAAGGCTATGATTGATTCCTAACCCCGCGTTCGTAAAAGCAATTCCCGCGATACAAGAAGCAACATGTAATTTTCCTCTAGCCTCTAAATCTTCACCAAATCGGTAAACTTTTAATAGATTCTTAAACACATCTTTAATGGCTTTTTCAGCATACATATCCGTTATATCACTCGCTTGTTTGGAAACATAAGCTTCAATTGCATGTGTTAGGACGTCCATTCCAGTATCAGCGCTCACGGAAGGAGGAACCGTCTTGGTTAACCCTTCATCGAGGATGGCAATATCCGGATACATAACTGAGTCACTTAAAGGTATTTTTACACATTTGACTTTATCTGTGACAACCGCATACGAAGTTACCTCAGATCCCGTACCGCTTGTTGTTGGAATAGCGACAAACTGAGGCTTCACTCCACAAGTTTCACCTGATAAGCGCTCTTGAACGCGAATAGCAAGTAAAAGCATAGCCTTTGCCGCATCAATTGGAGATCCTCCACCAACAGCTATCAAACAGCCTGGTTTTTCATTTACTAGAAGAGTTAATCCTTTTTCAACCGTTTCAAGTGAAGGATCCGGTTCAACATCGGAGAAAATCACATATGCCTTCCCTTCTTCACTTAATAGGTTTGTTACCTTCTCGACTATACCAATTTTGACCATTATCTCATCGGTAACAATAAAGATTTTGTCTGCCTCAATTTTACGTACATATTCTAACGAATCGGTTCCATAATAAAGCTTTGGACCAAGAAGAAACTGTTTCATTAAAAGATCCTCCAAATTCTCTCTTATCGTGCTTAGTTACATAAAGCTGAAGATGAATAAGCTACAGAGAAATATTGTTGTAGCAGGTGGATCAATATGGGTATCACAATTATTATTAAAAGTCCGACCCATAATTTCCCCAATAACCCCTGCAATGACGGCAAATATGGCACCGACCATTACACTTCCAGAAGCGACCGTTGCATAACCGGCAACTAATGTGACATGATGTGTAGCTGGAATGTTAAAACCAAATTGTACAAACATGAGTAGCGCTGCACTAATCACAAAACCAAGGACATTAATTTGAGTTAGATCAACTAGGTAAGAAACGACTGCTCCAACACCGAATGAGTAAATAACGATGAATAATAAATTATACTTATCTGGAAAAAATGCTCTCTTTGTTCCATCTGCATTTTGAAGAGTACCAAGAATCCCTGTATGGCCAAACGCATAACGAGAAATCACTCCCGAAATGAATACAGTTAAGGCTACTGTATCGGTTGGAATTTCTAAATAACCAAATAAATAATTTAATAGATACCCTATAATACCAAAGGCTCCCCCGACTAAAAGCGACATAGGATCATTATTGATGGTACTTGGAGAGGTTAAAATATCCATCCCATTCGATAATGCTTTTTTCCGATTCGCTTCATACGCTGCTGCTGCCACACCACCAGCAAATGCAATATGAGGGCCAAGCAGAGTGCCAAAAACGACACTTCCTAATATCATATCCGACCCACCACCAGCGATAATCGCCACACCAATAAGCCCAACTAACCCTGTAAAAATAAAGGCTGGTAACGCACCAATTAAAGCACCAAAGACACCGCCACCAAATGCTGCAAGTACAATTGAATAACTCATTGTCATGATCCTCCCTTAATCTTGCTTATACCTATCTGATTGATAAACCATCCACGAGTACACATCTTCTCTTTCTAGCAAAATGCTTAGCAGAAGTCAGTCCTTCTCCGGTCGGGCCTGCAATTGTAAAAGTGGTATACCCCACTCCTCCGACTCCAATACCTGCGTAAGAAGGGCCATTTTTAACGAAAATCGTTGTCTGAATTTCCCTTGCAAATTTGGTTAAGTTATCAATATTTTTTGAGTGCATAATTGCTGTGTGTCGGAAGCCATGCTCTACTTCAACAGCAAGGGTTATTCCTTCATCAACATTATTTACTCGTACAATAGGTAGAATGGGCATCATCAATTCCGCAAGTACAAGTGGATGGCGTCCCTCATTTTTGACATCAACGATTACGACACGAACCTCTGGGTCTACCTCTATTCCAATTTGTCTTAAAATAAAGTCCGCATTCTTTCCTACAAACTCTTTGTTAGCATGACCGTTACGAACAACCAAATCTACTAAGTTCTGAATTTGTATTGGATCGGTTAATTGATAAGCACCATTCTTTTTCATATTGGCAATGAGGGAATCGGCTACACAGTTTACAACAATAACCTCTTTTTCAGCTACACAAGGAAGATTATTGTCAAAAGAACAGCCATCAATTATATCCTTCGCTGCTTTTTCTATATCTGCACTTTCATCTACAAGTGCTGGTGGGTTTCCTGCTCCGGCACCAATTGCCTTTTTGCCTGTTGATAAAACAGCCTTTACAACAGCTGGTCCACCTGTTGCAACTAGCATTCGAACCTTTTTATGGCTCATCATTATGTTTGCTTGTTCGATGGAAGGCTGAAGCGTGCTTACGACTAAGTTTTTAGGTCCACCCACGTTTGAAATGGCTTGATTAATGATTTCAATGGTTTTTAGAGATGTTCGTTTAGCTGTCGGATGGGGGCTAAAGACGATTGAATTTCCGGCAGCTAGCATTCCAATCGTATTACAAATGATCGTTTCTGACGGGTTAGTGGTTGGCGTTATCGACCCAATTACCCCGTATGGTGAGAGTTCTTCAAGTGTTAGACCGTTGTCTCCTGAACAAGCTACTGTTGTTAAATCCTCCAATCCCGGTGTGTTATTAACAGCTACTAAATTTTTATTAATTTTGTCTTCCACACGCCCCATGCCTGTTTCTTCAACAGCCATTTCAGATAGAAGTTCAATATGCTTTCTAAATTCACAGCGAATCGACTCGATGATTTTTCCTCTTTCCACGAGAGGTAGTTTGACAAATTCCTTTTGAGCCAAAAATGCCGCTCCAATTGCGTCATTCATTTCCGGGTAGAGACCATTCTCACCATTTGTTGGTGAGTCTTCCTGACTGCTTAATCCGACGAGAACCTGCATTACAATATCTTCAATTTGTTTTACTTCAATCATTTGAATTCACCTCTATTAATCTTTCAAAAACCTCTATTGCATAGGTAGCTAGTAAAATATCCTCTTCCACCATTCCACCACTGACACCGATCCCACCAATAATTTTTCCATTAACCGTTAATGGAAATCCTCCTCCAAATGGAACAATTCTGTTTTGATTAGATTGGTGGAGGCCAAACAATTCAGCACCTGGCTGAACAAGTGGTGCAAGGTTATGTGTGGGTGCTTTCAATGCTACAGAGGTATACGCTTTATTAGGAGCGAGTTCCACACTTACTAGCAATGCATCGTCCATACGATTCAAAAGAATAGGATTACCTCCTTCATCCACAACCGAGAATACAATGGGTACTCCTATTTCTTCCGCTTTTCTTTCCACTGCTTTTGCTAGCTTTTTAGCTAGATTAAGATCTACCTTTAGGAGAGAAGAGGATGCGTCCACTCGATCAAGCACTTTTGTAATCACTTGATCAACAAGCGAGTAATAAACTTCTGCTCTTGCTAGCATAAAAAGCACATCTGATAAGCGGTTAATATACTTAAGGAGCTCTTCTCTTATTTCTATCGTTTTACTTAGTTCAACCACAAGGCGTTCCGCTCTTCGAATAATGGAACGAGCTTGATGTAAATGAGCAGAGGCAGCCGTTTCTCCTGGTATAATGAATTCCGTAATGGGACCTAATAGCTCATCATACTTATCAATCACTCTTTCGAAATAGGCAATATCCTCAGTGGAAACAAGCTTCTTGATATAGCTTCTTCCCTTTTCGTCACTTGCAAGTTCAGCACCGACAACAAATAGTTGGCGCTGTATGTGATGAATGATTGTTTTTAGTTCTTCACTTCTTATGATCGAATAGGCGACACCGAGCACCGCATTCACTTCATCGAGCGTCCCATAGCTAGAGACCTTTAAATGATCCTTGCCAATTCGACTCCCACCAAGTAGCCCTGTCTCACCTTTGTCACCTTTTTTCGTATAGATGCTCATCTCTTACACATCCTTATTTGTTCACTTCTAAGCTATCAATAATACCAACAATGGCTGCATCAATGGCAGAATCAGGTTTTCCAAATACCGATCTAGCAGCACTCCCTTTTGTGACGAGCACTACCTCACCAGTACCAGCACCGACTGCGTCGACTGCCACCTCTGGAGGCCCTAGTATTTCTTCCTTTTCATTGATTCCCTGAACGATAAGTAGCTTCTTACCAACGAAGTCTTCTTCCTTTCGTGTTGCCACAACCATTCCAACTACCTTTGCAATATACATTTACCTCACCTTTATCTTTCGAGATGGATGCTAACACCAAATTCACTTGCGGCTTCTTTTGCCAATGCCGTAATAATGGTCTGTTTAGACACGATTAAATCCGCTTTTTCTTGCTTTGCTTTGAGTACAGCAATTCGACTCAACACTCGATCAGTATAATAAATAGTCGATTTCTCGACTGGATTTTCTTCTACTTCTGTTTCTCTAAACTGGAAAATAACTTTCCTTGAGGTTTCAGCAATATCTTTTGCTCGGACTAAGTGAATTCCATAGGCACGCAGTTGGTCTAAATGATGACAGTTCATGTCTAAATAGGACTTTGGTGATTGATGCATGTGGTATTTCTCTCGAATCGGATTCTTTAAGTCACAAGCATCATCAGCAGCAACGATTGGTGTTCCAGTCGTTATATAATGGGAAACGAGGTTTGTAACAGCAGAATCCACAATCCCTAATGAGATTTTTGTTGCAGAATTCAAAGTAAGTGTGGGAATGAGTAAAAGGCTAGTATCTTTATAAAATTCCCCTAACCCCTGCAGCTCTTTTTCATAGAACACCTCGTTTGTACCAAGGTCCTTTTCTATCACTCCAGGTAAAAACACATGCTCTGCGCTTCGGGTTAATAGAATTTTAAAGGACCAGCCTTCCTCCTTCATTGTCTTCAACTGTTCGAGGACATCTTCAAAGCCCAGTGCCCCGCCAGTAAAGACAACGATTGCTGTTTTTAACCGTTTGTTTAATCGACGAATGACTTCATTTACAATCTCTTGAATAGCATTCTCTAGATTCAATTTTCCCACCTCATTTCACACAATTCATAGCGATTCCAATCGGTGTGATAAAGAGAGGATTTTCCGGTTTAATCGTATCAATTCCAATTTCTTTCATAAAAACACTCTCAAAATCTTCAAAAAGACAAGCCCCACCTACGACGTAAATTTTATCGGTTGCAGAATATCGCAGATGACGGTTAACGATTGCTGCCATCTTTTCAATGACGGGTTTGACAACGGTGAAGATTTCGTCTTGTCTTCGATTGTCCTTTTTAAGCTTTTCCGCTTCTTCAAAAGAAACTTTATAATTTCCCGCAACAACTAAGCTCATATGTGTCCCACCAGTAGGTTCATCAGCCGTATAAATGACCTCCCCATTTTTCAGGATACTGATACCAGTTGTTCCTCCACCAACATCTACCACAGCACCATCTTTTACGCCTAAAAACGTGGCAGCTGCCGTAGGTTCATCAACCACATTGACTACTTCAAGTCCTGCAGACTCAATCACATTGGCAATCGCTTTAGCGTTTCCACCTATCGTTCCAGGCGGTACGGCGGTAGCTGCATACAATAATGGAACACCGAGTAAATCCTCAACCTGTTTTTTTAGATCCTTCACTATTTTGACTGCCCCAACATAATCCACCACAAGGCCATCCTTTACCACAGATGCTGGATAAAGAGCACCTGCAACCGGTTGATTAGACTCATCTAATACGGAAAGAACAATATTGGCTGTTCCGAGATCAACTCCAACCTTTAGCTCACCTTCAAACTGGTTCACTTTCTTTTCTTCAATTAAACTGGTAAAATCCCGAATGTACTGGTTTATATACTCTAAATTCACAGTCATTGTTTTTAACCTTTCATGATTTTTCCAATTGCTCCGGTACCAATTCCCGCTGCATTGGCTTCATCAATATCCAAATGCATTTCTTCAACAAAACGATCAGACACCCTAATTAATACATTGTTAAAGGTCACTCGACGGATTCCATTAAATTGAACACTAACCATCTCTTTATCTTGGAATTGAAATCTCTCTGCAAAGGGTGGAGAAACATGAACATGTCTTAATGCTGCGATAACTCCTTCTTTGATATCTAACTTCCCCTTTGGTCCAACAAGAGTAATTCCTGGGGTACCAGCGACCTTTCCTGATTCTTTAATTGGTGCCTTTACACCTAGCTTATAGCTATCTGTTAAACTAATTTCTAATTGTGTTAAGTTTCTAACTGGACCTAATATCCGTACGTTTTCAATTGCTCCTTTTGGACCAACGATTATAACGGTTTCGTTCGCAGCAAATTGGCCTGGTTGCTTAAGGCCCTTCATCTTTGTAAGTTCAAACCCTGTTCCAAATAAAGCTTCTAAATCTTCCTTTTTTAGGTGCAGATGGCGGTTTGAAACACCTACAGGTACATATGGTTGTTCTTCTAATTCTTTTATTCGTTTTACAACCTCTTGGACAATAACCCCATAGTCCCTCATTCCATCATCTCCTGAATATTTAAACTTCTACTTTCTCTATCTTAGGAATTAATCTCTCAATTTCTGAGTGTGGTCTTGCAATCACATGAACGGATACCACTTCCCCAACTCGTTCAGCTGCCGAAGCACCTGCATCTGTTGCTGCCTTCACTGCTCCAACATCACCGCGTACCATTACGGTAATAAGACCGGAACCAATTTTTTCATAGCCGACCAATGTCACATTCGCTGCCTTCGTCATTGCATCTGCCGCTTCAATAGCACCAACCATGCCTTTTGTTTCAATCATCCCTAATGAATCTCTCATTCTATTTTCCTCCTACTGTTGCATGATAGTGAATGCACATCGTCCTAGCTTCCCCTTTTCTTCTTGTACAATTAGGGTCCTTACAAATATTACAAATCTCTTGGTCACTCGCTTCCATTAATGGATCATCATCTTCATTTGTACTAACATTCTCCTGGTCATCCTGCTCAACACACTTTTTTTCCGGTTGTTCCTCCATCACTACTTCGACTGGAGGCTCTTCTATCATTACTTCCTCTTCTTTTGTTAACTCCTGATCTTCTATTACTTTCTCGAAACTTTCTATCGAAACTGCTACCTCTGCCTCTTTTTCTGCTTCCTTTGACTTATCTTTTAAAGTCTTGATTTTTGGGTTGGTCATTTTTTCAATTTCATCGCTTGGTCTTGGAATCAAGTGCTTGCTTACAATTCGATTGACCCTCGAAGCTGCTGTACTTGCTGCCTCAAGCGCGGCCTTTACTGCACCAACATCTCCTTCAAATTTCACAGTGATCATTCCGCCGCCTTTTGAATTCTCATATCCTAGTAAGCGCACATTCGCTGACTTAACAGCTGTATCAGCTGCAACAATGGCTGCAGTCATCCCCACGACTTCAATGAGACCTAACGCATTTCTCGCCAAAATGCTCTCCCCCCTTTACTTCATATTATTTAGACGCTGAACGACCGCTTGAACAATAAATGTAATCTCCTCTTTTGAAAGCACACGCAATTCCTCATCAGATCTTTCCTCCGAATGGAATACTTCCTTAAAGGGGATATTTTTTACAATTCGAGCCGCATTTGCTCCAAGCGTTCGTAACAATCCTTCACTCGACTGTAGTTCGAATTCAAAAAGCGGCTTATCGTATGGCAATTTATTATAGTGAACAACTCCGTAACCATCTTCACTAATCCCAATACCTACTCCAAGGTTGGAGCTTCCAGCCGCTCTGTATCCTAACGCTAAAGCGGGTTCAGCATTATGCAGCTTTACAACATATGGAACCCCTTCTTCTTCCATTCCGTGTAAGAGATGGTTCACCAAGGTAGGCTCTTTTACCGTGCTGCAATAATACACATGGATCGTTGGGGAGTGTTCGTTATCAAACTTCAATGAACTCATCTCCCTTCCTTCAATGCCATAATCAATCCAGTTGCCACCGCATTTCGAGGGCCTTCCGTTCCTCTTATATTCCCTCTTCCTGCCACCACACCATAATGTGATAAGGAATCGGTCACAAGCTGCGGCACTTCGAAATCCAATGCAGAGCCTCCTACTAAAACAACAAACTCAATATCTCGAATATTTCCTGTTGGACAAACCATACTTAGTGCACGAATGGCATTTGTCACAAACACCTTTTCTTTGGCCGAACGCCGAATTAGTTTGATTTTTTCCACGGAATGATTCCCAGGAATCGGAATAAGATGTCCTTCCTTTAAGATAACTACCCTTGCGAACACCTGTGGATCCAGTGGATGTTCAAAAAACTCAACCGTTCCATTTTCATGTCTGATATGGAAGAGACTCTCCACTTTTGCAAGCGGGTATTTCTTTATATCTTCTGCCAAATCTAAATCCTCAAGGCCAAGCTCTGAATTAATAAGCAAAGTGACCATGTTACCTGCTCCAGCTAGATGTACCGAGGTGGTTTTCCCTTCGGTAATCATGATGGATGCATCGGTTGATCCTGCCCCCATATCGAGAATAGCAATCGGTATATTGGTTCCGGGTGTTGACAGGGCTCCTCTTATCGCCATATCTGCTTCTACCCCGCCAACCTCAACTTCTACATTGATCTCTTCCCTTAGTTTTTCAGCAATCATTTGCATTTGTAGCTTATCGGCCTTCACCATCGCTGCAATTCCCACGGCATTCTCCATTGAAAATTCTTCAGCGAGTCCTCCCTTCACCATTTGTGGAATAAAGGTATCCACTGCCAATAAGTCCTGGATCATTATGTCATTTGGATTTTGCTTTGTCAGTTCAGCCATGACCTGTCTAACACGTTCAAGCATTCCTCCTGCATTCGTTCCTGGTTCTCCCTTGATGTCTTGAACAGGTGAAACGGATGTGAGTACTTCCATAATCCGGTTAGCCCCTTCATCCACATCAACAGAGCCTTTTTTGCGAGTGCCAATGATTTGAATCTTACCTGCTGGAATACTTCTTGCCTGTACGTCACCTGCTGGTGTCTTTATAACAACGGCCGACCGATTTCCGATAATTGCTCGTGCAATTGGTACAATCATTTTCGTTTCTTCCGCACTTAGTTCAAAAACGGTAGCGATTCCGTAGGGGTTTGATAATACCTCTACCACACCTCCAGGGGGAGCCACTTCAATGGCCGCTTTCATTCCGACAGGTACCCTTTCTAAAAGACTAACCTCATCAACAATCGGAATTTTCTTGTGTAGACGATTGTTAATTAAGACTCCATCATCCTTCTGAACAACGGCTCCAGTCACATGAACTCCTTTGGAAACCGCTTCGTTTATGAGCTCCGCTGCAATAGTGAAATCGACATGCTTCCCAATTAATGCAATGATATTACTCTTTAAATCTTCCTGTTGGAGCTGTTCAACCGGCACTGTTTTACCCATGCCAATTCCTAGTCCCCCAGGTGTAGCTGGGTTATGTCCGATCATGGTCGATTCAGTAATAATCGTTTCCGTGATTGTTTCCATTGCGACGTCGCCTATTACTGGAGCTGCTTCATTAATACGAATCAAGTCCAAGTCCTCTACTGATTTCCCCACCTTATGTAAGGCTTGCTTAAGTGAATCCAAGACACCGTGAATATTTTGTCTTGTTCCCTTAATTCCGGTGGTACTGACAATACCAGTTGCTAAAAATTTTATTTCATTAGAAGAGCTGACTTGAGCTAAAGCTGTTTCTGTCGTGGCATTCCCTATATCCACACCTGCAACTAGTTTCATATTTTCAAACCTCCTGGTGTCGACTAAGGAATGATTACTCCTGTCTCAACCGATTTCTACCTTTGTACACGTCTGCTGCCTCTCTAACAAGACCGGCGTTGATCGGGGCATTGTACTTAACCTCAAGCTCTTCAGCGATTGCGTACAACTCTTCCCTCGTAGAACGGTATGGACGAAGAGCGTTATAGATTTCTAGCATTCTCTCATCAGGTACTTTTATTAGTTCGGCTGCTCTCCGTAAATTACGAGCAAAGGGTTTACGACCAACTGAGTCAGCAATTTGAGCTTGATATCCTAGTGTTTCTGGTGAGATACGAACGTCCTCTGGCTTGACTATTCCATCTAGGACACCTTGTAGCGTAATGTCATTGATCCCTTTTCCAGTTGCTGATTTTAATAACTCAGGACGTTTTTCAGCAATGGGATAATCATGTGTAGCGGTAAGTTTTTCTTCAGCCTTCACTGCTGTCATAACCGATGCTGCTGTAGGCTTTTCTCCACCCATAGAGGCCATAACCTCTTTAACTAACTGTTCAATTAATGCTTGATTCATATCTTTCACCTCCGGTTAAATGAAATTTACTTCTAATTCGATTGGTTTTGAGTTTGGCACTACATGCTCCGTTTCTTTGATATGAAGGAGCGCTGCCTTTGCTTGGTACTTAGGTCTAGCCATTTGATCATTTCTTGTAGGAACTGGATCAGGAGACTCACCCTTTGCGTACTTTGCAGCATTTTTACCGATTTTTCTATATGTTTCTAAATCTAGTAATGGAGCCTGAGGAAACAGTTCAAGATTACTTAAAATTAGTAAATCCTTTTGATGGATAACCGTTGTTCCTTTTGATTGAAGACCAATTCCAATACCAGATCCACTTAGTCTTGCCCCTTCATGAGCGACAAAGGCTACGTCAGAGCTTCTTTGAACTCTCACCACACGAGCAACTAAGCCTTCTTCCTCAATTCCTGCAATGATTTCTTTTAGAACGTCAGAGTGAGGGATGTTTTCAATCGTTTTGGTTTGGTACTTTCCAAAGGCAGGAGCAACTGAAATGACTACTTCATCCTTTCGAGTTCCAACCTTTGCGTTCCCTAGCTCTGTTAGTTTTAACCCTTTGGCCGTTGCTGCTACAGAGACTTGCTTAGGTGCTTCAGCTGCTGCTTGTTCATTGGATAAATAACCCTGTAGTACTTCTTCTATTACACTACGAATTAATTTTTCATTAATCTCCATGCTTTCCATCGCTCCTTTCTATTAGTTGATATCCTCAGCACGAATGGCATTAGGAATATTTTTAATTTCTTCCCATCTGGCTTCGCTTAATTGATAGCCTGTTCCAGGACCCATGTAATCATTGCGATTATTTACCGCACTAATAATGTTGAAATCCTTGTCAATAATGGCTGATGTATGAAGATAGTCACCAGAAATACGTTGCTTCAGCATGTTTAATACATTCTGTGCTACGTCATCAAAACCGTGTTTACTTAATGCTTTTACGACATCGATTCCAGTTATACCCTTCTTCATCATTTCTTCTGCGGCACGTAGATCTTCCACGACATGTCGATCTGGCATGTCTTTGCTTCCGTTAGCATAAGTGGCTGCTTCCACTTCTTCATCTGTAATCTCAGGTAATCCAAGTTCTTCAAATACGGCTTGAAGAGCACGAGCTGCTTTATTTCTAACCGCAACTACATCTGCTTCCAGAACGGGACGTAAGCCGCCATCTACCTTTAAGTCACGTTGAAGAATGTTATAGTCATCAAAATCCTCAGCGTCAAAGTTAGAACCAGCGAACATATTGTCATAGTTTGGTGTTGCACTATATCCAGAGAAGATAAAGTCTGTACCTGGAAGCATTTGCATAAGCAAACGAGCTGTTCTACGAATATCCGAATGTGAGAAGGTTTGGTCGTTCCCTGAAGCGACCTCCATATCTAACATCGTCGTAATTAAGTTTTCAGCAAGAACGGCTCTGATACCTGAAGGCACCGCACCCGGAACACCGATACAGCTGATGGAACCGTTTTGGAGACCTTGTGAACCTGCACCCTTTGTGATAAAAATACAACGTGCTTCAAGATACAACATGGATTTTCCTTCGGCATAACCCATTTGCACCTCTGAACCTGTTCCAGATGTAAAGCGCATCTTTAGTCCGCGCGATGCGTAAGCAGATGCAAGGAATGCCTTGGAGTAAGGCGTATCGTCACCATCTACAAATACTGGTTCTGTTCCGTATACCGAAACCGTTTCTGCGTAACAGGTTAACCCTCTCATACCAAGTTGAAGTTCTGCTGCTTCTTCAACTGCACACTGTGTTAAGATCCCGCCACGACCAACTTGTGCACCAACTAATAACGAAAGTGCATTAAAAGGTGCGTAACGCACAATCCCAACCGTTGTTTCTTGCTCATCGAATCCACGAATGGCCGCTTCAGCTGCATCTGCTGCGATCTGAACTGGATGATCCTTTACGTTTGTAACGTGACACTGATTTGAAGGTATTTTTCTCGCTCTCATCTTTTGCATCGCCATCATCATTTCAACGACGTTCATATTGCTTACTACTTCAACAATTTTTGCTGGAGTCATCGAGGTGGTAAGTGGAATAATTTCATCTCTTGAAACATGAATATCAACGAGCATTCTTGCTAGTTCAAGAGAGTCAATTTTCATTACTTCCTCAGCATGGTCCAAATTAATTCCGTAATCTGCAATAAATGTATCAATAAAATCAAATTCATCTCTTGTTATTCCATCAAGTTCGACAATTTTTCCGTCAACAATTTTAATGCTTGGCTTCGGATCATTCGGACTACTCATTGCAATTAGACCAACACTTGGCCATTCAGCAACAAAGCCGTCTTTATTAACTGGACGCTCAGCCAATGCCTGAAAACGTTTTGATTTCATATGTTTACCTCCCTCTCTATGTTTTTATTAGATGTAAGGCACTGTGTCCGTTACAGGTGTACTACCTAGAGTTCCTAACAATTCTTTACCAACTTCTCTAGCCGCAATAATCGCTTGACGAACAGCGCCAGAATCGCCCGTTACCGTTAAGATCACTTCGTTAGAGAAGCTCGTGCCTTTTGCTGGTGAGCTGTAGCCTAATACTTCAACATTGGCAGCTTTTACCGCTGTATCAGCTAATACCACACCAATGGCTGCTGGTGCTCCAACAATCAATCCGAACGATTTTCCGAGTGGTGCTCCAAATGCCTTTTCACAAGCTAAGCTTGCACGAGCTGTGTATTGGAATTCTAAATGTCCTGCTTCATTGGCGTATACATCACCGAATGTACGATCAAGCTCCTTAAGAGCTACCTCCACAGCACGTCTAGCATCCGCTACATCTTCTGCTCCAAAAATAATTAAACTTCCGTGACCTGCTCCACCTTTTGTATCTCGTGCAAGTTCAATCGCTAGTATTTCTGTATTTGTTGCTTTAACCGCCTCGTCAGCTGCCATAATATGTGGACCTGCTCCCACACGAGCTCCAAGAATACCAATCGAACGGTATTTTTTATCCAAATTCATCGCTTCATGAACACTTGAATCTACGTTTGCGATTACTAAACCGATTGTATCTCCTCTACCAACACCTACAAATTCAGTTAAACCGCTATATTTTCTTTCAAGAGTTTGAACGGCCTTTGGCTGATCTACTTTCTTCATAACTTCTTCCATTACTTTTTCAATAAGAGTCTCATTCATTGATTTTCACCTCCGGATTTTTATGCGTGGACAAGTTTCGGTAATACCTCTTCTACTTCAGCATGCGGTCTTGGAATGACGTGAATAGAAACCACTTCGCCAACCTTTGAAGCTGCTGCTGCTCCTGCATCCGTTGCTGCCTTCACCGCTCCTACATCGCCTCTTACCATCACGGTAACAAGACCGGAGCCGATTTTCTCATAACCTACTAACGTAACGTTTGCTGCTTTTAGCATCGCATCTGCTGCTTCAATGGACCCGATCAAGCCTTTTGTTTCCACCATTCCTAAAGCCTCTTTAATCATGATTAAGCCTCCTCGATAATTTTTGTAAGCGCAAACACCAAGAATTTAGTGACTGCACCTACTTCAGCTTCTCATTTGAAGCTATCTTAAATGTAATAAAAATAACCTCCTTTCTCTCGGTATGAAATTGTCATCATAGGATAAATTGTTGTTATAAAGATAAGACTAGATCAGGTAATTTTCTGTCTTTTTCATGTCAATTTTTTACCCTATAGGTACTTTTTTGTCCCTTTACTATGAACAAAAAAACATCCACCTGGGATTTGACCAGATGGATGCTTTTTAGATATACCATTTACCGTTCGGAATATAGTAATTTCTTTTTAATAGGTTCTTTCCTTTATCTTCTATTTGTCTTCTGTATTCAGAAGGTGTCATTCCTGTGCTTTTTTTAAATACTTTGCTAAAATAATTCGGTTCGTGATAGGAGAGCTCCAATGCAATATTGATTACTGGCATATCTGTTTTTTCTAGCATTTCTTTCGCTAGATTGATTCTTCTCTCCGATACATAATTGACAAAATTAATATTTAATTCTTTTTTGAATAATCGACTGAGATAATGTGGTGACAAATGAACATGCTCTGCTACTTCTTCGAGAGTCACTCCACGTTGATAGTTTTTCTCTATGTAGTTAAGAGCACCTTGTATTTGTTTTCGGTCTTCCGGTTTATTCTGGTTAATAATTTTTGTAAACAAATCCTCTATCCATTCGTATAGGAGAGCTGATGCTTTGTCAAAAGAGGTACCATCCAGGTTATTTTGGAAGAATGGGGGGAGGTCTATGTTTTTTTCTATATAAATAGTCCGCAGATTTTGTGAGAAGGTGTTAAAAGACTTTTGTGTGTCTTTATTCCAGTTTGCTTTTTGATTGGAATCTATAAACCTACCAACCAATTCCTTTGACTCTTTATAGTCCTCCTCGCGTATCCTTTGGAGTAGTTTTTCTAATAACTCTGTTACGTCATATGGACTTTCCCTATCCTGAGCTAATTTTTCGAGTATTGCTAGTAAGTGGGTAGGTCTAATGGGTTTACGTAATGACATGGTTCCGTACTTGCTTGTTTCATTATTACTATATTCTCTCATAAGTATGATGCTCAAATCACGGAAGTCCTTCTTGATCAACTCTGTAGCTACCTCGCTACTCATACCTGGCATTTTCTCATCCAAAATTACCACATCAGGATTCATATTTCTAATTAGTAACAAGGCATCATCTCCAGAGGAAGCTTCACCCATGATGACAAACTGATTGGAATGACCTAGTAGTACCTTCCGCAACGCTTCACGTTCAAGCCTTTCATCATCGACAATCAACACTTTAAGCATACATCAATCTCCCCATTTGTTTCGGAACTTTAATTGTTACAGTTGTACCAACCTCTCGTATGCTTTTGATCGCCATTGAATGTTCTAGTCCGTAATGAGAAATAAGAATTTGATTTACCACACTAAGACCTATGCCTTTACTTTGTCTCTCTGAATGAGTTTCATCTTTAAAGCTTAGTAGATTATTTATCATATGTTCTGGAATTCCTACTCCGTTATCTGATACTTCAATGATCCATTGGCCTCCCTGCGAAGAACCAGTAATGGTCACTCTTCCTCCCCACTCTTTCGGCTCCAAACCGTGGATAACCGCATTATCAACGATCGATTGAATAATAACAGCAGGTATTTTGCTTGTCTTCATTTGATCGGGAACGTTGATTTCGTATGTGATTCGGTCCTCAAAACGAATGGCCTGCATGGCTAGATAATTTTCAACATGGGTTAATTCTTCTTCCAGTGTTACTAGTGAATTGATATTATCCAATAAATAACGTGTAAACTCCGTTAAAGAAAAAATGAGTTCACCAGTCTTTGTTGCATCCTCTAAGATCGATAGGTTCGATGCTGTATTTAATATACCAAACAAAAAGTAAGGGTTCATTTGTAGCTGTTGCGATTGGATATCTTTCCGTTGAAGCTCCATTTCTAATTGCTCTCTTAGCTGCATTTCTTGTATAAGTTTCGTATTTTTTTCATTCAACTCGTTTTGAATCAAACTAGTAATATTTTGCTCAACTAAATTATTGACGACAAGAAACATCATTTCTGCTGCTGCTGAAACTTTTTCGAACGGTATCAATGGAATATCTTCAAAAGCTTCCTTTGCTTTCTCATGTTTTTCCCATTCGGATTTTCTTCCAATCGAATCAAGCTTATATACGCTTATTTCATCTAGCCTTGTTTGACCAGCAAGAATGGAGCCTAAGTATTGCTCGTTAGCAATAATCGGGATAGCAAAATCAATTAATCCACTATGACATTGATAAATATAGGGCTTCTTCCTCCTTGCCGCCTCTAATCCACCAAAGGCATCACATTGATAACATTTTTCACGATATTCTGGGAATTCCCGAAGATAGGCACAAAAAGAAGAAAACTTGCTGTATTTAGTGATAGGCTTTCCACTGTAGTCTACTGTAATCGCTGCCAATCCAGTTGCTTCTGCAAACCGATCTTGAATTTCTTGGAGCATATCCAAGTCACTCAATTGTTTCAAACTGAACGCTTCCACTAAGACCACACCCAATTCAAAATAATTGAAAGAAGCAAAATTCTTCCTGTTCTAACTATACAGCAGTCTTCTTCTCTTTAGGTATACGGCCTATTAATATTCACAATATTGTTATATTTACCTCTATAACAACGATGTAACCGCTTTATTTCTCTTGACTAATCGAAGGGTATCTCGTGCAATCATGAGCTCTTCATTTGTCGGAATGATGTACACATCCACAAGAGAAGACGCTTCTTGAATGCTCCTTTCTTTCGGTTCTCTTGTCTCATTTAATTGGTCGTCAATTTCAAGTCCAAGGAAAGTAAGGCCAGCACAAACATCACTACGAACCATATGAGAGTTTTCTCCGACTCCGCCTGTAAAAATAATGGCATCTACCCCGTTCATTACGGCACAATATGAGCCGATATACTTCTTAATTCGGTGAATGTACATGTTATAGGCAAGTGTTGCCCCTTCATGTCCTGAGTTTACTTCATCCGTAATTTCACGCATATCTGCCGAAATTCCAGACACCCCAACAAGCCCGCTATGCTTGTTCAGCATCGAGTTCACTTCATGAACATTGAGATCCTCTTTCATCATTACAAACGGAACAATAGCTGGGTCAATATCGCCGCTTCTTGTCCCCATAATTAATCCTTCAAGTGGAGTCATTCCCATACTTGTATCAACGGATATCCCATATTCGATCGCTGAAATACTTGCTCCATTTCCAATATGACATGAGATGATTTTCGTCGATTGAAGATCCTTTCCTGTAATTTCGCTATACCGTTGACTAACGTATTTATGTGAAGTGCCGTGAAATCCATATCTTCTTATTTTATGTTTGTTGTAAAGAGCACGAGGGATCGCATACATAAAATGCTCTGGCGGCATCGTTTGATGAAAGGCTGTATCGAATACACACACCATTGGAATGTCTTCAGCTAGCTCTTTTAATGCATAAATTCCTTTTAAATTTGCCGGGTTATGCAGAGGCGCAAGTTCAATATTTTTCCGAATTGCTTCCATTACATCATTAGTCACTACGACTGAATCGGAAAACTCTTCCCCTCCATGAGCAATTCGGTGACCAACAGCAGCAATCTCTTGAACGGAAGTAATCACTCCTCTATTTTCATCGGTAATCATCTTTAACACTTTACGTAATGCATCTTTATGCTCCAATATAGAAGCCACTTCTTTTACCGTATCATGCTCTGGTCGCTCATATTGCAAAATAGCTGTATCCATTCCAATTCTTTCAACAATTCCTTTAGCAAGGACACTTTCCTTTTCCATATCAAAAAGCTGATATTTCAAAGAAGAGCTTCCACAATTAATAACTAGTATTTTCATTTGACTACCTCCAGATGAGCTTCCTGCTTGATTCGCTGGCCATTTTCATCATATTCAAAAAAGCCTTTGCCATTCTTTTTCCCGTAGCATCCGGCCTCAATATACGTTTTTAGCAACGGGCTAGGAGTAAATTTTTGTTCTCCTAGCTCGAGTGAAAGCTGTTCCATTAGGCGTTGGATATATCTGAGGCCAAATCCATCCACCATTTCTAGCGGACCTTCCTTCATGCCAAGGCCAATTTTCATTGATTCATCAATATCTTCGGCAGAGGCAATTCCTTCTGATAAAATATTAATAGCTTCGTTCATTAATTGAAGGCGTAATCGTGTTGTAACAAAGCCAGGAGATTCTTGAACGTAAATGTCCTTTTTATCTAGGCTTTTTACAAGTTGACATAACGTTTCAAACGTTTCAGTTGACGTATCTTTCCCAGGCACAATTTCAACAACATTATAAAAGAAGTGAACACCAATCATTCGTTCCGGATATTGTGCCCCTTCGGAAAAATTAGATAAAGACAGGATTGAGCTATTGCTTGCAATAATAATTTCTTTTGGGACCATTTGATCTAGTTTTAATAATAGTTCTCTTTTTAATTCTGGCTGACTTTTGATAGATTCCAAGATAAAGTCAGCTTCTTGTAGCTTATGAAAATCAGTTTCTAGTTTAATATGAGATAAAATTACCATTTTTTCTGACTCTGTAAGAGCCCACTTAGCAATTCTTTTGTCGAGATCTACTTCCACCTGATACTTTTCCTGCTCGAGTATTTCTATCGAAGGATCATATAGAATAATGTCGTAATCTCTTTCCGCTAGTGCTTCCACAATCCAACAATCAGTCAGTCGATCAATAATGAGTCCAACTTTTCTTATCATTTTCGTTCGTCTCCCTTAACGCCATTGCTATAGCTAGCGCTTCAGCGTGATTTTCTTCAAACCAACGGATTTTTTCTCTCATTTGAACAACCTCTCCCACTAGAATGATAGAAGGGTGAGATATTTGGTGCTTACTCACAATCTCTTCAATTGTTTCCAACGTACCTGTCACGGTTCTTTGAAAAGAGGTCGTCCCCCAATGAATGACTGCGACCGGTGTTGTTGCCTTTTTCCCATGAGATATTAGGTTCTCACAAATATTAGAAAGATTGTTTACACCCATATAAAAAGCAATCGTATCAATCCCTTTAGCAAGAGCCTCCCAATTTAAAAATTCATTTCCCTTTTCCACGCGTCCATGTGCCGTTACCATCGCAAAAGAGGTGGCATAATCTCGGTGGGTGACAGGAATACCTGCATAAGCTGAAGCTGCGATCCCTGCTGTTACTCCAGGAACCACTTCAAAAGGGATCCCATGTCTTGCTAAAAACTCTGCTTCCTCCCCTCCTCGACCAAATACAAACGGATCGCCCCCCTTCAACCTTGTTACAATTTTCCCTTGAATCGCCTGATCCACAAGTAGTTGATTGATTTCATCTTGAATCAAATGGTGCTTGCCCGGTCTTTTCCCACTGTAAATTAGTTCACAGTCTTCTTTCGCATGCTTCAGTAATTCTTTATTCACTAACCGATCATAAGAAATAACATCGGCATTTTGAATGCACTCCAGCCCATACAAAGTTAGTAACTTCGGGTCACCAGGACCTGCTCCAACAAGATATACCTTTCCTTTTTTCATCGAGTTCCCTCCATCGCTGTTTTATTTTCTACATGTATCTTCTTTTCGTGATACTCACGCATCTTCTCTTCTATAAATGGAAGATTAATATGTTCTTTTACATGATCTGCCAGCTGGTCATACGCTTCCTCACGTTGGGAACGAAAAGAAGGTCGGTTATGTTTTTCTTCCAGCCCCTTAACTTTCCGAATCTGATTAATAATTGCTGCACGATACGAGTCATTATCAAAGATTCCATGAAAGTACGTTCCTATAATTTGTTGATTATCACTTATCACTCCATCTGTAGTGGTACCATGAGTAATTAATGGTATACATGGCTTTAGAAACGTCGTAACTCCCATATGAATTTCGTAACCTTCCACATCATGAGTTTGCCCATTTATTTGGATGGTCCCTTTTGATAATGTCGTTGTTTTCTCAGATGTGATGGTTGTATAGATTGGCAATAGTTTTAAGCCGTCTTCAATCGCAATCTGGGATTCAATACCTTCCGGATCCTCGACAGTTGCTCCAAGCATTTGATAGCCACCACATATGCCAAACACCATCGTCTTCCCATTTTTAGTAAGCTTTTGAATTTCTTCATACAATCCCGATTGCTTAAGAAACATCAAATCCTCAATGGTGTTTTTACTTCCAGGCAAAATAAGCAAGTCAGGATCTTGAAGCTGTTCCTTGCTACTGACAAAGCGTACATGGCAGTCTACTTCCGATAAGAATGGGTCAATATCTGTGAAATTTGATATTTTAGGAAATTGAATCACTGCAATATCTATTTCTTTCGCTGAAGTTCTTTCTGTACTGTATAGCTTTAGGGCAACGGAATCCTCTGCATCTACCTTCACGTTCGTATAGGGAATGACTCCTAGAACAGGCACGCCAGTATACTCGGTAAACCAATCAAGACCTGGTTCGAGTAAGCTTACATCTCCCCGGAACTTATTGATAATCACACCTATCACTCGGGCCCGATCCCTCTCTTCGATTAACTGAAGCGTTCCGACCAAGCTCGCAAACACTCCGCCACGCTCAATGTCACCTACTAAGATAACAGGTGATTCCGTCATATTCGCGACCCTCATATTTACTAATTCACGGTCATTTAGATTGATTTCAGCTGGACTCCCCGCTCCCTCAATCACAATTCGCTCAAACTGTTGATCAAGTTGCTCGTACGCCTCTTTAATTAAAGTTAGCCCTTGTTGGAAAAAATCTTGCCGATAAGCTCCAGCTTGCATATTTTTATACGGCTTCCCATGAACAACGATCTGTGCCTCATAGTCCCTAGATGGTTTGATTAAAATTGGATTCATATCCGTAGTCGCTATGGTTCGTGCGGCTTCGGCCTGAACTCCTTGAGCTCTCCCAATCTCCTTACCATCCAACGTAATATAAGAGTTTAACGCCATATTTTGAGATTTAAATGGTGCTGTTTTATAGCCCATATCCGAAAAAATTCGGCAAAGAGCTGTTGATATCACACTTTTTCCTGCATCTGAATGTGTTCCTTGAATCATAATGGATTGTGCTCTACGCATAGATGTACCCCCTACACCGTGAAATAAATTTTTCTACAACTTGCGGGCAGCTGCCAAAATGAAGATGTGTGTATCCCCCCATCAGCTCGCCCTTTGTGTATCCTTCAAGTGTTTCTCCTCTTAACCCTCTTGCTTTATAGGCGTATGGAAGGTCTTTCGGTCCTTCATATGTGGAATAGTGAAATTCATGTCCCTTAGCCACAGTTCCTTCTTTTAAAAACGGATTGGAAGGCATCCCCTTAATCTCCCGATACCCTAATGCCACTAATTTCTTCTGCATCGTTACTTTTCCGGGAATCACACCGACCATTGGAAAAGCTTGACCACCCGACGTGATGAGCTGCTCTGTCAAAAACATAAACCCTCCACATTCAGCAATCGTTGGAAGCCCCTCTGTGATAGCATCATAAATCGACTGTTTCATATCGGTACTTCCTGCCAGTTCACCGGCAAACTCCTCAGGAAATCCTCCGCCTATATACAATCCTCTAACGCCTTTAGGTAGCATCTCGCCCCTCACTGGAGAAAAATAGACAAGTTCAGCTCCATGGGCTTCTAGAAGCTCAAGATTTTCAGGATAGTAAAAATTAAACGCTTCATCCTTTGCTACCGCAATTCGGACAGGCTTAAGCTTGTTTTTCATTGTAAAAAAACTTTCTTTTGGAGGAGAGATTTCCTCAGTCTTTGCCAGCTCGTATATTTGGTTGATATCGACCGTTTCATTTACAAGCTCTCCTAATTTGGTAAAAAACGCATGTAACTCCCCACGCTCCACAGAGGGAACTAACCCTAAGTGACGCTCAGGAATGGAAAGATCCTCGTTCTTTTCTATGTAGCCAACAACTGGGATGCCGCACTCCTGTTCAATTGCCTTCTTGACTAACAGATAATGACCTCTGCTTCCAACCCGATTCGCGATGACACCAACGATATTTGCCTGATGCGGGAACAACTGAAAGCCTTTGACGATCGATGCCGCACTTCTTGCCATACTAGAGCAATTCACAATCAATAGTACGGGCGACTTAGTCAATTCACTAATATGTGCAGTGCTTCCTTCATTAGAAAGGCAATCCCTTCCGTCAAAAAAACCCATGACACCTTCAATGATGCTAATATCAGCACCTTCTGAGCCTCGTAAAAGAACTTCCTTAACCACCTCTTCTGATAGCATCCAGCTATCTAAATTACGCGATCTTCTCCCCGTAACAGCTGTATGGTAAGATGGATCAATATAATCTGGTCCACACTTGAACCCTTGAACCACGTACCCTTTTTGTTGAAGTGCCGCCATTAATCCAATGGTGATTGTTGTTTTGCCAACACCACTCCCTGTCCCTGCGATTACCATTCTACGGTTTGTCATCACTGTTACTCCTTTCCGAAGAGATGCTCTATCAATGCTACCGATATCGTTACATTTCCTGATTTTTTCTTTGTTAATATACATTTGTTATTCATGCTATAGCGCTTTGCCGCAGGCTCACTTACCCCGTAAGCACCTGTGTATTGATAAACAGTTTCGGATCGTTTGGATATGGTGACTTGGTTGAGTTCATCAGCCGAATAGGTATGAAACACCCACTGATATTTGTTTGTAACACTAATAAGACCTTCTTCGTCCTTTTTTAAATCGATCGACACGATTGCTTTCACACTTTTCTTAGAAAAATTTAGTTGCTCGAGCGTTTCATCAATTACCTGTTCTATTTCTTCTGCAGGTGTTCCACGGTTACAGCCAATTCCTAATACAACGACCTTTGGACGGTACACAACATTTTTTGTGAAATATGGAACCTCAGGTAAGATTCGATGTGTGATTATGATGGCGGAAGTCGCTTTTCCCTTTTTTGCTTCATCTAGAACAGAATAACAAGCAAGATGGTTAGGAAGATCCTTATCATACTTCCACCAATTTCTTTCTCCTGATTCCTGTATAACTGCAACAGGCTCCTCATTCACTACAGCCGCACTGACTGCAGTCACATGCCCCGAGTCCTCCAACTCCCAACCAAACTCACGTCCTAGTAAATCAACAGCAATTGTTTCCTGAACATCAGAGGCAGTCGTAATCACAGGGGTAGCACCAATTGCATTGGCTACCTTATGTGTAAGTTCATTTCCACCACCCAAATGTCCCGAAAGCACACTAATGGCAAATCTGCCATTATTATCAACGACTACGACACATGGGTCCTTCTTTTTATCTTCTACCAGCGATGTGAGCATTCTAACCGCTGCACCAAGAGAAAAAAGAAGAATCACTCCTCGATACTGCTTAAAGGTTTGCGAGAGTAGTTCGTGGGTAGAGTAATCAAATAGTCTTATTCCAAGCTCCGGCTCATCCCCTTTTTCCAATTTGCTAGCGATATAAACGTCCACTTCCTTCAGTTTGATTTGAAGAGAATGGGCGAGGTCTCGCCCATTTTTAGTAATGGCAATCACAGCAAAAGGATTTTTTGGAGCAAGCGGAATCATACCTTTTCCCCGACCCGGTACTCGTGAGTAAACTGTTTATCGTAAAGCTTTGATTGGTAACGCTTCGAGTATATCTCCTCTTCTAATGCCCAGCCTGCTAAAATAAGAGCATGTTTTTGGATACCATTTTCCTTTAAATCTCTTTCCAAATGTTCCAGTTTCGTTCGAATGATTTTCTGATCAGGCCAAGTGGCTTTATACACGACAACCATTGGTGTATCCTTACTCCATCCAGCTTCCGTCAGCTCATTCACTACCTTTTTCGTTAATGCGGCGCTTAAAAATAGGGCAATGGTTGATTGGTGCTTGGCGAGCTCACGTAAGCTTTCAAGCTCCGGTACTGGCGTTCGGCCTTCGGCTCTTGTCAAAATGACGGTTTGTGTAAGATCAGGAACCGTTAACTCAGCACCAACCATCGCTGCTGAAGCAAAGACCGAGCTTACACCGGGAACAATTTCAATCTCGACACCCAATTCCTTTAGTAGTGCCATCTGCTCTCCAATGGCCCCATACATGGCTGGATCGCCGGTATGAACGCGAACGACCTTTTTCCCTTCTTTGAGACGAGTAACCATGTAATCAACCATTTCTTCTAAGTGCATCGAAGAGGTTTTAACGATGGTTGCTCCGTCCTTTGCTTCTCTAATAAGTTCCTCATTCACAAGAGAATCTGCGTATAAGACAACATCCGCTTCCTTTAAAAGCTTTAAGCCTCTAACTGTAATTAGATCGGGTGCACCTGGTCCTGCTCCTACTATATATAGCTTCATTTCCTCACCACCATTAGCGTTAAATAGCCGATTTTTTCGTTCTCAAGCTTTTCTACATTCCAAACAATTTCTTCGTCTGAGGTGACCTTTGTAACGACTGAGGCTTTATCAAGTAAATCAAGATCTCTTAAAACTCTTATTAATAGATTCATCACTTTTGCGGCTTTAAGGAAAATCACACATTCATGCTCTTCAATTGCTTTTCGCATGAGGTCATAATCATCGTGGGCAGGAATAATCCCAATACGATCATTTCCATCTGCTAGCGGTATCCCGAGCGTTGCAGCCGCCCCATTTATAGAAGAAATACCTGGAATGACTTTAATAGGAACCTCTGGGTGATGCTCCTCCATCAGCCTCATTAAATAGATAAAGGTGCTATATAAAAAGGGATCTCCTTCCGTAACGAAAACACAATCCTTCCCTTCAGCGAGCTTTTTATATAACCCCTCCACCGCTTCCATCCAGTCTTTATGTAAAACATCTGGATCACTCGTCATAGAAAAAACAAAGCCAAGCATTTCCTTTTCTGCAACGTTTACATAACCTTCTATTATTTGATAAGCGTAGCTGCCGTCCCCTTTTCCTTTTTTCGGGTAAGAAATAACGGGGCATGCTTCCATTAAACGTAATGCCTTTACTGTAATAAGCTCTGGATCTCCAGGTCCAACACCCATTCCGTATAGTGTTCCGATCATGTTACCTCACCTTTCATTCTTGACCCTGTAATAATATAAATAGGATTAAGTGGGTCAAATCTAGTTAACTGTAAAACTGGCTTACTTATAGAAATTTGCGCAAGGGTAATAGTTGTTTTATAGCCCTTTGAACGAAAGATGGCAACTGCCTCGGATAACGATTCAATTGTCACTGCATTTACAACAATTCTTCCATCTTCCTTCAGTCTCGTACAGCACACTGTTAGAATATCTTCCATATTCCCTGATGTTCCACCTATAAAAACAGCATCAGGATCAGGGAATTGATCGAGACCTTCTGGCGCCCGGGCCTCTAGGACCGTAATATCGGTACGAAACTTTGCTAGATTTTTAGAGCAGTTCTCTAAGTCGGCCGCACTTTTTTCTATCGCAAAGACCGCACCCTCTCTAGCAATCTTTGCTGCTTCAATCGCCATTGCACCCGTACACGTACCAATATCCCAAACAATGCTCCTTGCTGACAATTTCATGGCACTAAGACTGAGTACTCGTATTTCTTTCTTAGTAATAAGCCCAGCCTCAGGCTTCCGTTGTGAAAACTCTTCATCTTCGATTCCTATCGCCCAATTAGGCCGTGGCACTGTTTGAATCAAGATAAGGACGTTTAACGGGTGACATTCCATATTAGCTAGCTCACTAAGGGAATAAAAGGAAAATCGTTCATACTCCCCACCAATATCTTCTGCGACGAATGCTTTGTATTCAGTCATTCCGAAAGACAATAGGTAACCTGCAATTCGACTAGGAGTATGAGTGCGATCAGTTAATATGACAGTCTTCTCCCTCCCATCGATCCGTTGGGCAAGACCAACCAGGCTCCTTCCATGAACACTTGTAAAATATGCATCATGCCAGGCGGTGTTCATTTTTGCAAACGCAATCTGGATGGAGCTTACATTCGGATACACCTCAAGGGGAAGCTTCCTTGCTAACATTGCACCAATCCCATAAAAATATGGGTCACCCGAAGCCAAAATGACGGTCCGGCGTTGCTCTGTTTTTAAACCTTCTACAAGATCACTAAGCCCTCCGGTAATTTCAACTTTCTCCCCGCTAAAATCGGGAAAATAACTTAATTGCCTCTCTCCCCCAACTAAGACTTCACTTTCATTAATCCATGTCTCGTAGATAGGGAGAATACTTGCCCTACCTTCTGCACCAATTCCTATTAGCTTTATCTTGTTAGTCATTGATACTCGCCCTTCCTAACAACTGTCCGTTTAATGTGTACACGCTTGTTTCAATATGGAGTCCACCGCTTATCTCTTCAAACGACTGTTTACAGCAGGAATAGCAAAGGGAGTCAAAAAAACGTTGCCCCACTTCCCGTTCCATCCATTCTCCTACCTGTGAAGCGGTGTTGGCCTGGGAAATAGCTTTCGTAAGCTTCTCAGTTGCTCCAGCCTTCATTGCTAGTTGAGCCAAAAAAGAAAAGTCTATAGATTCTGTGTGGGCATGAACCATCATTTTTCCTTGTGCCACTTTTGATAATTTCCCCATCATGCCAACTAACTTCACACTTTTCATACCAAGCTTTTTGCACTCATGAAGCGTATATCCGACGAAATCTCCCATTTCTATAAATGCCACTTCTGGCAAATAGGAGTATTGCTTCATCGCATATTTCTCACTTCTGCCTCCGGTAGTAATGGCAACCGTATCACAGCCTGCCGAACGTGCTACTTGTAAGGCTAATGTGATGCTTGCTGTGTAAGCATCGTTTGAAAACGGAACGACAATTCCACGTGTTCCTAGAATCGAGATGCCACCAACAATGCCTAGTCTTCCATTAAGCGTACGTTTAGCAATTTCCTCTCCATCCGGAACAGAAATGACGATATGAACACCTTTATTGACTTTGTATGTTTCTAGTAATTGTTGAGCAACTTCTTGAATCATTTGCCTAGGAACCGGATTGATGGCTGCCTCACCAATAGAAATGGGAAGTCCAGACTTGGTAACACGGCCCACTCCCCTTCCACCGTCAATCGTGATGGAGCTTGAATCAGAAAAACTTACGCTTGCTTGAATGAGTGCACCATGCGTCGCGTCCGGATCATCACCACCGTCCTTGACCGTTCCTGTAGTCACCTGATTCTCTGAAATGTCCACATACTGAATAGCAAAGGGAACATACTCCCCAGCAGGGATATAAATGGTTGTTTCGTCTACTTTTTCACCTGTAAGCAAGGTGATCATGGCTGCCTGTACGGCTGCTGTCGCACAAGCACCTGTTGTATAACCGGAACGTAGATTTTTTTTCTTTGTTGCTTCCATTTCCTACAGTCCTTTTTCTGCTAAAATGGCTAGCGCATTAATGGCTGCGACCGCAATCGTGCTTCCACCCTTTCGTCCAGCATTGGTGATAAAAGGAATATCAAGCTTCGCTAACTCTTCCTTTGATTCTTCCGCAGATATAAATCCAACCGGTACACCGATAATCAGGCCAGGGTTTGCTTCTCCTTCTTTCACTAGACGAATGAGCTCCAGTAATGCGGTTGGTGCGTTGCCGATTGCAAAAATGCCTCCTTCAGCCTCTCTGGCTGCTTTCCTTATTGCCAGGATGCTACGGGTTGCCTGTATCTTTTTGGCTTCTTCCACCACATCAGGATCTTTAATATAGACCTTCGTTTCACATCCAAAGGCCTCAATCCGGGGCTTACTTATTCCGACTTGGACCATTTGAACATCACAGACAATTTTCTTTCCAGCTTTAATCGCAGAAATTCCCGCTTCAATGGCTTTTGGGTGGAAAAGCATGCTTTTCCCCAGTTCAAAGTCAGCTGATGCATGGATGATTCGTTGAACAATTTTGTATTCTTTATCAGGAAACGAGTGCACTCCTATTTCTTCATCAATTGTCTCAAAGCTCTTTTTTTCAATTTCCTGCGGCTGAATCGTTATTGGTTGAAACTCGGTGAGAAAGTTCATATTCTCTATCCCCTTTTATGAATTGAATGATACTTTCAATAGAATCGTAGGTTGTTCCATAATGGATGCATGGCCTTTTTATGATGATGGTTTCTATTCCTAATTCTTCTGCTGCCTCCACTTTTTGATGAAAAGATCCTTCGTTTCCACTTTCTTTTGTAACAAGTAATCGGATTTCATAATTCAAGAACAGAGCCTTATTAAGCTCCTTTGAAAAAGGACCTTGAATCGCGACGATATCTCTTGAAGGGATTCCAAGA
Organism: Bacillus coreaensis; assembly: GCF_050586445.1. NCBI lineage: Bacteria > Bacillati > Bacillota > Bacilli > Caryophanales > Bacillaceae > Bacillus > Bacillus coreaensis. The sequence continues at coordinate 42,457 of NZ_JBOCCY010000006.1, read as the reverse complement.
CGTTCACACTTTTCTAAGTTTTCTTGCAGCGGAAGAAGTCGGAACAGAGTTCTCCCCTCCCTACGATTTCTTAATTCCCCCGAAAAAACGGCTAATGTTTTGGCACCAGTTGTTAGCATGATATTCCCTTCATACTCGGAAGATCGAATAGCAGCCTCTTTATAGCTCTTTATATAAGTAATTTTCTTGCCCTCTAGTAAAGATGATTTTCTTTCATAACGAATGTAGGGAATACGAATGGATGAAGCTGCCCGAATCATATTTATGGATGCTTCCTCTGCATAAGGGTGACTGGCATCAATCACCAGTTGTACGGAAAAATCAGCCAAGCATTTTTCCATATCAATCGCTGTCAGTCGATTCACCAGAACAGGAATCCCTTCTGCTTTTAATGAAATGGCCGCATTTTGCGTGGCAACGCTAACTACAAGTGGAAACCCATATGCATGGATTCTTTTTGCCAGCTCCCTTCCATCACTTGTTCCAGCCAATAGGAAAATCATTGACTTACTTTCTCCTCGTGATGATGGTGATGATGGTCCATATGTTCCGCCGCCTCCGTTCGGAAGCGACACGTATCACAATTCATCATGACAGAGTCAGTTAAAGCTTCATTCATCCGTTCTATAAACATCTTTTCAAGGTTTGGGTGAAAGCCCAAATAGGATGCTAGTATGATTTGTACGTAAGGAAGCTGTATTTGTAGCCCAACGATCTGCTCTTCAAGTCGTTTCATGAGTACACCTGTAAACAATAGATAAGGTAGAATGATGACCTTTTTTGCTCCTAAGGTAATAAGTGTATTTACACTTTCCTCTAATGAAGGTTCGGTTACAGCAATGAAGGCCGGCTCGATTTTCTTAATGGACAGCTTTTCGCGAAGCAAACGAGATAGCTTGTATAAATCACTGTTTGCATCACCATCACTGCACCCTCTTCCCAGAAGAACAACTCCGACATCCTCTTTCTCCACAGTCGTTACGTCCATTGCTTCTGTTACCCGCTGTTCACAAATCTCTACCATTTCCTTATGTACACCAATCGGTTTACCATATGTGAACGTGACAGAAGGATATTTCTTTTTGGCTTCATCAATGACATTCGGGATGTGAAGTTTCGAATGAGAAGCAGCAAACAACATCATTGGTATAATTGCAATACTCGTTGCCCCCTGGTCCAAACATCTTGTGATTCCGGTTTCAATATCAGGGTTCGCTAGTTCTAAAAAGCAGGTCTCAATAATCCATTCATTTACTTGACTTTTTATGTTTGTTACCATCTGTAACACTTGTTCATTTCCTTCTTTCTCTCTGCTTCCATGCCCAACAAATAGAACCGCCTTCATGTGATTTCCTCCTTATGCTTTTCCGCCATGCAAGGCCCAAGGTTCATTCTCTTTTTTTAGCCTTTCATGCGGCTTTAGTGGCTGTAGAGTGGATTCCAGGTCATATTTTCTTTGATAACCTCTAGGAGTGACCATTTTGCCGTCCCAAACAAATGTTGTTGAATTTCCAATAATTACGGTTGAGAGCATACCAATTTCATGATTCAACATGTCACCAAGTGTGGTAACTTCCACCTTTTGGTTATCCCGATAGGCTCCCTTAACAAGTCCAACTGGTGTATGATGCGAGCGATATTGAAGAAGGATTTGGCTCGCCTCTTCAATTTGAGCCGTTCTTTTCATGCTTTTTGGATTGTAAAGGGCAATAATAAAATCTGCATCTCCTGCTGCGTGTAGCCGCTTAGCGATCGTCTCCCATGGAGTTAAGTGGTCGCTTAAAGAAATTGTACAAGCATCATGCATAACTGGGGCTCCTAAAAGTGACGCACATGAATTAATCGCTGAAATACCTGGAATGATTTCTACCTGTACATCTTTATAATCCTTTTCTGCTAGCACTTCATAAACAAGGCCTGCCATCCCGTATACTCCCGCGTCTCCACTAGAAATGACGGCTACCTTCTTGCCCCCTCTGGCCAACTCAATGGCCTCCTGAGCTCTTGTTACCTCCTCAGACATCGGGGAACTGATTACTTCTTTTCCTTTTACTAACTCACTAATTAAATCGACATACGTCTTAAACCCAACAATTATATCGCTCTCAAATATCGCTTCCTTGGCTCTCTCTGTAATGTGGTTTTCATGTCCTGGCCCTAGGCCAACAATAAAAATAGATCCTGTCATTGAAACCTTCCTCCTACAGCTTTTTTTGAATGAATAAATGGTTTTTCGCCTTTCATCGTGGTCCGTAACAAAGAAAAGAGTTCATCTTGATTTTTCGGTACAAACACACTGTTCATAGGTTTAATTATTTCGTCATATACCTCAAGCAACCAGGGCTTCCGCAGCTGACTTCTTCGTAAGTTCTCCTGATTTTGAAAAGCATCGTACGGACAGCCGTGAAACAACAAGCATCCATTGCTGATAATCATGATTTCATCAGCCCACTCATAGGCAAAATCAACATCATGGGTAGATAAGACAATCGTTTGTCCTTGTTCATGAAACTCATTTAAAAGCTGGATCATGGATTGAGTGGAAATAGGATCGAGCTGGGCTGTTGGTTCATCTAGCAAGAGGACCTCCGGTTCCATTACGAGAACTCCTGCTAGCGCCACCTTCTTTTTCTGTCCTTGACTTAAAAAATGAGTTGGTTTCCCTTTCAAACAGTCAATTCCTGTTTTCTCCATAATGTCGTCTGTTCTTGTTTTACTTTCAAGTCTTGAACATCCTAGATTTCTTAAACCAAACATAATATCCTCCTCAACGAGGGAGGAAAAAATTTGAGAGTCAGGGTTTTGCAGCACAAGTCCAACAAGTTTTCGCAACTCCTTTAAAGTAGAACGAGTATATGAAAGCTCCTCCTCTTTAAAAAAGATGGAGCCGTTCGTTGGCTTTAAAATTCCATTCAAATGGAGAAGCAGTGTTGATTTCCCAGCTCCGTTATTGCCGAGCAGTGCAATTTTCTTCCCCTTTTTGATAGAAAAGGAGACATCCGAAAGTGCTGCTTCTTGCTCGTTGAATACTTTATAGACATTTTTGAATTCAAAAATGGTTGAACTCATACGAAAACTCCTTAACTAATAAAATTCAATAATAGAACAGCCAGAAAAAATACGGTGATAAAGCAGACATGGATAACAGAAAGGTTTTTCTTTTCATAAATGGGGTCATACAACGTTCCTCCCCCACGGGAGTCAATACTGATTTGCAGTTCCTTTGCTTGTTGATACGTTTTAATAAACAAAGACGTTACTAATCGACCTCCTGAAAATAGTCCAGATGAAATAGATTGATAGCCAAGTCTACTTCTTTGCGATACGTATATATCGGAAGCCGTATCAAGCAATAAAAACAAATACCGATACGTTAACATAATGATTTCCAGTAAAAGTATTGGTACCTTCCATCGATGTAACATACTTACTATCTCACTAATTGGTGTGGTAAGGATTAGAAAGTATAAGCAACTAATGCTGCTAAATGAGCGAATGATAAGTGGCAAGACTACTTCCACCTGTTCTGGAAGAAAATATAAATAAAAGTTTGCTAGTTTTCCTAAAAGAACCGCTTGTTGAATACCCGCAGATGGCGCAGCTGTTATGGAAAGAACAATAGACACACCTCCTAGGCTCAAAAAGGAAAGTGGGAGTAAAAGAAGCCTTCCATAATAGGAAATTGGTATTTTTGCCACCCATACGATTAATAGACTCATCACGATAAGGACTAGAAAGGAAATCCAACTATTTTTAAACAGCAAGACAAGGAGAAGACTCCCCAAGCTCAAGGTGATCTTTTCAAAACTATTCGCGTGATTTAGCTTGTTGCTATAAGCGAAATAATCAATCCTCAGCATTAGGAACGGTCATTTCTAGAAAGGTATTTTAACTTGGCACGCGAAAAGCCGATAAAGTATCCGATGACAATTGAACCAATTGAGGCTTGAACGGCAAACAACAAGCTCTCCACCTCACTGCTGCTTGGCTTCCATAGATTATCTATCCAGGGCTTATAAGAGGGTGCTAGTTCTTCAATAACTGCAATAGCCTGCGTATCTGTTCCCGAAAAACTGGCATCATCCTTGAACATAAGCGGAATCGCTACAAGAAAAACAATTAATAGGAATAACAAACTATTCTTTTTCATGAGCTAGTCTCCTTACGTAGAAAGTTGAGCATCTGTAATTCACTTGCATTGTATTTAAGCAAAAAGTTCATCACTACCACCGTTATGATTCCTTCTGAAAGTGCCAAAGGAATTTGCGTGACTCCAAATACGGAGATGAATTTTATGAATGCCCCTCCTAACCCACTAGCTGGGTCAGGGAACGCAAAGGCAAGCTGAAGAGAAGTCATGGCATATGTAGCTAAATTACCAAACGCTGCTGCAAAGAAAATGACAAACTTCAAATTCACCCTGAATCTTTTCAACAGACAATAGACACCGTACGTTACGAAAGGACCCACCACTGCCATGGAAAAGGCATTCGCACCAAGCGTACTAATGCCACCGTGTGCAAGTAACAATGCTTGAAATAACATAACAATAAAGCCAACTACACTCATAATGACCGGACCAAAAAGGAGAGTTCCTAGACCAATTCCCGTTGCATGCGAGCTACTTCCCGTTACCGATGGAAGCTTAAGTGCGGAAAGAACAAAGGCAAAGGCAGAACTTAAACCGAGCATCGTTTTTATCTCTGGTTGAACCGCCACTTTCTTTCGGGCTGTATGAATACCTGCTGCTAAAAAAGGGAGCAAAAGCATCCACCAAATTATTGCCCACTTCATTGGTAAAAACCCTTCCATAATATGCATGGCGTACACATCTGATATGGATCCAATCCAGAAATAAAGTACACCTGCACCTATAAGCACCAATTTCTTGAGACTCCTCATCCAATGAACCTTCCTTCTAATAATCTAGACCGACTATGGCTGGAACTTCTTGATCATAGTAATGCTTGATTTCTTTCATTTCTGTTACTAAATCTGCTGAAAGAAGAATATCCTTTTTGGCTCCCCTCCCAGTCAATACGACATGGAGTCCCTCTCTTCTTGACTGAAGCGCTTCCAATACCTCTTTTGTTGTGACGATATCCTCAATCGGAAACCGAGAAACGGCTAACGCGTTATTTATCTCATCAAGAATAAGTACATCCACATCATTGCTTTTTAAAAGGTCCTTCGCTAGTAACCAAGCTTGTTTTAAAGCCGTCCGATGTTCCTCGGGTGTTTTCGTCCATGTAAATCCCATTCCCATTGGATATATATCGATTCCTAGCTTTTGCAAGACTTTCCGTTCACCAACGGTTCGGTCGGGAGATTTAATAAATTGAATCATTTTGACCCTTTTCCCCTGACCAGCTGCTCTTACCGCGAGTCCAAGGGCAGCTGTTGTTTTCCCTTTTCCTTCTCCGGTATACACGAGTAGTTGACCTTTGTTCTCCATTCCTTTTCACCCCATTCTGTACTTTGTTACATACTGAGCAAAAGAAAAACACTCCCCATAGGAAGTGTTAACAATGTCCGTAAACATTTAGTGAGCAAAAAGGCCGTCACCTAACACCTCCCCTATCCTCGTAGGTTGGTACCATCCTAGTCTTAGGCAGGTCTCCTGGCTTGTGCTCATCACTCGCTACCCCTTCCCGTGTTTTTAACACAGTGGGTGATGTAGCTTGCTCACACTTACAGTGGCGGGACCGCATTGGCATTGAACCAATTTCCCTTTAATCTCTTCCGTTTGAAAAGAAACCTAAGTCTTTTTGTATTTGTTTTTTTGTATTTAATTGGATTATACTCCTCAGAAACGTAAGCTGAGAAGTGCTCGAAGCCGCCTTTTCGAAAGTTTCATAATAAACTCATAATTCAGATGAACAATTGTCACAATTTACTAAACAGAGGCTAGCAATAGATGTTCTACACTTCCCTCTACAAGAAGCTTTCTTTCTCCTTTCTCCAGTCTTATCAAGGTTAAGCTCGTTCCCTCAGTAATAGGAGTAGACCAAAAATCTTTTATTGTAAGCTTTTTCACAATCGATAAAAAAGCCATGATGGCAACCCCATGAGTGACAATTAGCACTCTTCCGTCCGTATAGGTTCTTTCTATCTCCTGTAAGAAGTCTTCTACTCTAGTAATTACTTCTTCAAAGGTTTCTCCACCTTCGTTGTAGTACCTGTCTGGAGCATCCCAGTAATGCCTATACTCTGATGGAAACTCACGATGGATTTCGTCCTCCGTTTTCCCCTGCCAATTTCCAAGATGAATTTCCATTAAGCGGGGATCAGTTATTATCTGTTTTTCCATTGGCCTTATAAGCTTCGCGGTGGTATAAGCCCTACCACTGGGAGAAGAGATGACCTCATGAAAGGAGGTACCAGCTAAGTAGTCTCTCAACCTTTTAGCATCCTCCAATCCTTTTTTTGTAAGGGAGGAATCCAATCTGCCCTGCATTCGCTTTTGTACATTCCAAGTGGTTTGTCCATGCCTAGCAATATATAAATCAACCATTTTGGTCACTCCCTACTCGATTTAAAAAGTTACTTCATGATAATAATGTCCTGAGAGGTCCTTCACCATATGCCCTTTCTCAGCTGGAAACGCAATAAGGCAGCATGTAGATGGACCGGATGTTTTTTCTAAATCGATTACACTATTCACTTCATTTTTTAAAAACGTCCGATTTGAAAATAGACGATTTAATTTATAAAGCACTCCCTTGGACCCAACTGGCAATAAGACAGCTTCTTCTATTTGTGAGAGCTCCTTTACTAACTGTAGTGGTGCTACTTCTGTATCCTGCTCTATTACTTCATTTCCGACGAGAGGCAGCCCAATAATAGCGACTTTCGTATTTTCTAGAAATGGAATGGCACTCATAGAAGCATCGTTTGTTCTTTTTCCTAATACCGTTAAACCCACCGCGGATTGTACAAGTGAAAAGTTACTTTCTGTGCTTCCGGTGATCGGAACATCTGGTACAGAAAGCTCATGCAGTCCTCTCGTTATTCCCTTTACGAGTCCTTCCCACGCCTCATCTCCACAAAAGTTTTGAAGAATTACTGCTTCAGGAGTAGCTCCCGCACAATAGCATTCCAAGGCTGCTACACGAAAAGTATAATAACCGACGATATCATAAGGAACCTGTACCGCATCCAGATTTTTTAAACCGATTGCTCCGCTATTATCTGATGCTACTACAAGGGTTTCTCTACCCATATTTAGCAATTGGACATCTCTCATTTTTGAAATTTCCCTGCGACTGCTGGTTTCATAATACTCGCTAAACGAGGAGCGACAATCACTGCTAGGATGGTATTTATGACCGCAGCAATCAGTAATGATGGAACCATACTTACATAGAATGCTTTTGAAATTAAATAGATAAATGGCAGTGGTGCTGCAAAGGTATTTCCTAGCACGAATAAGATAGAAGCAGTCCACTTGCTTCCTTTATGATAAAAATATGCAAATACCCATACTAACAAGGCCATTTCGATAGCAATTAAAAAATGCATCGGTCCAAGAGGCATTCCTCCAATTAACGCAGAGACCATATGTCCTAATCCACCGACGATTGCACCCGGAATTCCTCCTAGAAGCGCGGCAGCCACTAGTGCTGGAAACGAATCAAGCGCGACACTTCCAATGATTGCTGGAATTTTTATCGCACCTCCTACAACGGTTAAAGCTATAAATACAGCCATCCATGTTACTTTTGCCACCTTCATTTTTCTTCCTCCTTTTGGATTATAATCACTTTACACGTTGACCAATTCCGTACCAGATGTGATCCACTCGATCACATAATTGGACCGTATCCTGAAACGTCCATCCTGCATCATCACGCCATTTCCGATCCGTTTTTTCAACAGGCACAATTCCTCTTGTAATATCCGAACCAATGATAACGACCTTTCTCTTCCAACCATCCTTTTCCCAACAATCCCATTTCTGCAGTGTTTCTTTCCATATGTTTCTTACTGTATCCGATTCATGCTGAAGCGATAGTTCCCTAATCCAATACTCGATTCCTTCTACCACTACTAAAGATGCAGCGGGATCTTCACTAAGCCAGTCATAAAACGAGGTTTCATAAGCCTTTATCCAGTTTTCTTTTGGATACTTGCACAGATTATAGTGGGTACTAACCCACTCTGCCTTGCCGTTACAAGCTCCGCCTATTACGAAATGCAACATCATCACCCTCCTTTTTCATACAAATTGGAATACCTGCTTCAACGAGATATGCCTCCTTTGCAATGGAAACGACCTGTTGGTTTAGCCTGCCAAGGAGCTTTGCATACACAAGCACCAGGTCACTTGAGAATATCGGTTCATTCAAGATTTCATTGCTAACAACGATGAGCGTATGACAGTTTTTTTGTATTGTGAGAATGCCCTCCATAGTCGATTTCTTGATTTCCTCATGAAAAGACGGGTCCATCAGTCGCTCCTCGATTTGAAACAAACGGTTGTTTAATAGATAAGTTAGGCAATCAAAGAGCACAATATCATTCGACTGAAAAACAGTTGATAGATTATGTAAAAAATAGGGCTCCTCCCATGTTGTCCATTGTTGCTCCCCTTCATTTCTTTGTACTTGATGTCTATGAATTCGGTCCTTCATTTCCGCATCAAAGACAACTCCAGAAGCAATGTAATGGAGATTGCCATAGGTACTCTTTGCAAGACTCATCGCTGTTTTCTCAGCAAAACTGCTTTTTCCACTTCTAACACCACCACTGATAAAAATCAGCTGTCCACCTTCCGCCATTCACTCATCACCTCTAATAACCTTTCATGCTCGGTTGGTCCTTTTATCGCCAGTCGTAGCCACTTTCCTTTAAGTCCCGGAAAATTCATCGTATGCCGTGGAATCATTCCCTTTTCCATCAAAAAATAAAAAAATGGAAATTGATCAGTTACTTTCGTATCTTTTAGCAAATAAAAGTTTACAGTTGATGGGGAATAAGAAAACTCCTGTTCACGATAAAAACACTGTAGCTTCTCCCGCTCCTGTTTTATCAAATGAATGGTTTGTTCTACATAGTCACTTTCTGACAAACACCATTCCCCCACCTTCATAGCTACCGCATTTACACTCCAATGTGGTTTGATTTTCCTAATTTTTGCTAGCAGGGCTTCATCGGCTATTAAGTATCCCAGGCGGATTCCTGGAATGCTGAACATTTTTGTCATCGAACGAAGAATGATCATATTTCCGCCATGTTGGAGACAGGAAACGGTTGATTCGTACCCTTCTATAAAGTCATAAAAGGCCTCGTCAACGATGAGCAAGGTTCCGAATTTGGAACATTCATGGGCAAGAAGCTCAATCGTTAGTTTCGGAAAAAACATTCCCGTTGGATTGTTTGGATTGCACAGAAATACAGCGTCTACTTCACGTAAGTTCACTAGTAATTCATCTAAACGTAATTCCCAGCTGTCTACATCCATCAAGTGATAGCGTACTTCACATTGATTCACTCGGCATGCTTCTTCGTATTCAGAAAAGGCTGGTTGGACGATAAGCGCTTTTTTACCAGAGAGCAGTCGTCCGACCAAAGAAATAAGCTCCGCCCCTCCGTTCCCCACTAAGATTTGCTCTTTTCTTACGCTTTCTTTCTTTGCAAGCAAACCTGTGAGCCTTTCTGCCGTCGGATCGGGATAACCAGATACAAGCGAGTACAGCTCATTCCACCTGTCTTTTACTATGGCTGGTGGACCGAGCGGGTTAATATTGGCACTAAAATCAATCACTGATTCAGGCATGTCAAGATGAAGTGCTTTATATAAAAATTGTGGATTAGATCCGTGCATAGGCCACTTCAACGATCATCCCTCCAATCCATAATAAAAGTAAAAATGTGAGTACTGTTCGAGTTAAAATACCATTGGTTTGTAAAATATGCTCTCCAGTAACAGGAAAATAAGGTTCTCCCATTTTGGCTCGATCGGAGCGAATGCCCTTGTAATAATTGATTCCTCCGAGCTGAATCCCAAGTATTGCAGCCACAGCTGCTTCTCCCCATCCACTGTTTGGGCTCGGATGTTTTTTGGCATCACGAAGAATGATTTTTGCTGACTCTTTTACCGAGGATCGGACAGGCTTATTGCTAAAGAGCATACAAATGGAGGTTAGGCGACTTGGAATCAAATTTAACCAATCATCAAGCTTCGCTGACGCCCAGCCAAACTCCATGTATTGATCATTTCTATAACCTACCATCGAATCGCAAGTATTGACCGCACGGTACAGCATCGCGAGCGGGGCACCACCGAGTAACGCCCAAAACAAGGGAGCTGTTACTCCATCACTTGTGTTTTCTGCGACCGTTTCAATTGTCGCGCGAACCACACCCTGTTCATCAAGTTGATCCGTGTCACGACCAACGATATACGATAGCTTGTGACGAGCTTCCACTAGATCTCCCTTTTTTAACGGACCATACACCGTCATCGCTGCTTCCTTTAAGCTTTTTTGTGCAATCGTCGTCCAAATAATCACCGCTTCAACCATAATTCCGACCATGAAATGAACTTGATAAGCTAACATCGTAATTAGGATCGTAATCCCCACGACGAGCAAGAGAAGCGTAACTACCATAGCGAGTCCGTTCCATTTTTTCCGCGTCCCTTTATTCCACTTTTTCTCGAGCTTATAAATCAGTGTTCCGATCCACTTCACCGGATGTGGCCAATCGATGGGATCACCGAGAAGTAAATCAATAAAATAAGCAATCGTCATTGCGAATAAATGTTGAAGAAACATGATAAACCCTCCTTCATAAATATTTAACAAGTTGGACAGTTTCCACCCGAAGAAAGCCTTAGTTGCGTAGCAACACCAGCTTGCGGAGGATGAAACTGGCCCACTTTTGCATAAAAAAAACATCTCCACATAGAAATGGAGATGTTGGAATAAGTTTCTTCGTTATGTAAGAAACCGACCACACCACCTATCCTCGTAGGTACACGGTGTCAAGAGATAGTCAGGTTTCCTGGCTCATGGTCATTGCTTTCTGTACCTTCCCATGCATTTCTTTATTGCACAGTGGTTTTTACAGTATGCTCCCATATACAGTGGCGGGACCGCGTTGGACTTTCACCAACTTCCCTAGACTTCTAAAAAAGAAGTACGCCTATTCTTGCTCATATATACTTTTCTTATCTTAATACTAATCTTGTAAAAAGGGAATGACAAGGCAATCACTGACAATAATTTTTTCATTGTGACAAATTGGAAACGCCTTCCTACTATCACTATAAGAATATTAAAAAGCACCAAAATAGTACGAAAGAGGGTAACTTATAAAATCTACCAAATGATTGTTTTGTCATCTTTCTTTACAATTCTCCTTCTATTTGTTAAAATTTTTTAATAATTTAAAACATTAACATCATTGTGTTTTTGATAGATTGGGAGGAATTTAGAATGGCAGAATTAAGAAGTAATATGATAAAAAAGGGATTTGATCGTGCACCACACCGAAGCCTATTGCGTGCGGCTGGGGTAAAAGAAGAGGATTTTGGTAAGCCGTTTATCGCGGTAGTCAATTCATACATTGATATTGTACCAGGACATGTGCACTTACAAGAGTTTGGAAAAATTGTAAAAGATGCCATTCGAGAAGCGGGTGGAGTTCCATTCGAAATGAACACAATTGGTGTGGATGATGGAATTGCGATGGGTCATATCGGCATGCGCTACTCACTTCCAAGCCGTGAGATTATTGCGGATTCAGTGGAAACAGTTGTGGCAGCACACTGGTTTGACGGAATGGTTTGTATTCCAAACTGTGACAAAATCACACCAGGTATGTTGATGGCATCACTTCGCTTAAATATCCCTACTGTTTTCGTAAGTGGTGGACCAATGAAGGCGGGAGTAACTAGCGATGGTAAAAAGATCTCACTTTCTTCTGTATTTGAAGGTGTTGGTGCATACCAAGCTGGAAAACTTGATGACAAGGGACTATTAGAATTAGAACAGTTCGGCTGTCCAACATGTGGATCTTGTTCTGGTATGTTTACAGCAAACTCGATGAACTGTTTAGCAGAAGCGCTTGGATTGGCTCTTCCTGGTAATGGAACAATTTTAGCTGTAGCGCCTGAGCGTAGAGATTTCGTTAGGAAATCAGCAACACAGTTAATGGAGCTTATTGAAAAGGATATTAAGCCTCGTGATATCGTTACAGAAAAAGCAATCGATAACGCGTTTGCTCTTGATATGGCATTAGGTGGATCTTCTAATACGGTACTACACACATTAGCGTTAGCTCATGAAGCAGAAATTGATTACCCAATTGGTAGAATTAATGAAGTAGCAGCTCGTGTTCCTCATTTGTCTAAGCTTGCTCCTGCTTCTGATGTATTTATTGAAGATTTGCATGAAGCGGGTGGTGTGTCTGCGGTTCTAAACGAATTATCTAAGAAAGAAGGAGCTCTTCACTTAGATACGTTAACGGTGACAGGGAAAACACTTGGTGAAAATATTGCCGGATGTGATGTAAAGAACTTTGATGTCATTCATTCCATTGATAACCCACATAGCGAAAAGGGTGGCCTAGCTGTATTGTTTGGTAACCTTGCTCCAGATGGTGCCATCATTAAAACTGGTGGAATCACTGGTGGAAATCGCCATGAAGGACCGGCTGTTGTATTTGATTCACAAGACGAAGCCCTTCACGGCATTGCAAACGGAAAAGTAAAAGAAGGCGATGTAGTAGTTATCCGTTACGAAGGACCTAAAGGTGGACCTGGTATGCCTGAAATGCTTGCCCCTACTTCTCAAATCATGGGTATGGGACTTGGTGCGAAGGTTGCTCTTGTAACAGATGGTCGCTTCTCTGGTGCTTCACGTGGATTGTCTATCGGTCACGCTTCACCAGAAGCAGCTGAAGGTGGACCATTAGCGTTTATCCAAAATGGAGATCAAATTGTCATTGATGTTGACGCTCGTTCCATGGACGTTGTTCTTTCTGACGAAGAATGGGCAGAGCGTAAAGCTAACTGGAAAGGCTTTGAACCAAAGGTGAAAAAGGGTTATCTTGCTCGTTATTCGAAGCTTGTAACATCTGCTAGCACCGGTGGAGTTATGAAAATCTAATCATTTCTCGACACTCATTCACGATTTGTGGATGGGTGTTTTTATTTTTTTTATAAATTTTTTTCCGCTTACAGCCTCAGTTATGTAAGCGCTCCCTACACTTCCCTCTATCAAGAACAGCTGTTGACACTTCTCCCCTATTAGATTTATGATTCATGTAACAAATTAATAAGACCTTTTACTTATCAAGAGTGACTGAGGGATTAGGCCCTATGACGTCCGGCAACCTCCATTTCATGGAACGGTGCCACTTCCTACAGAATGATTCCATTCTGAAAGATAAGTCGTATATATAACGATGCCTCTTTCTGACTGGAAAGAGGTTTTTTTGTATTTTTATAGCTTAAGGGGTGACATGAATGATCGAAGTAAAAGACTTGGTGAAAGTCTATCAAACAAAAAAAGGTGAAGTAATAGGTGTGGACCATGTGTCACTAACCGTGAACAAAGGCGAAATTTTTGGAATTGTAGGGTATAGCGGTGCTGGAAAAAGTTCGTTACTACGCTGTTTGAATTTATTGGAGGCTCCTACCTCAGGAGAAGTTAAGATCGACGGGGTTTCTCTTACGTCACTGCGAAAAAAGGAGCTACGAAGTGCTCGTCAAAAAATCGGGATGATTTTCCAACACTTCTATCTCGTAAGCTCAAAGACTGTTTTTGAAAACGTAGCTTTCGCTCTAAAAGCGGCTTATAAATCGAAAGCAGAGATAGATGCAAGAGTAACTGAGCTACTTGATATGGTTGGCTTGTCAGATAAGCGTGATGTGTATCCGTCTCAGTTGAGCGGTGGACAAAAGCAACGAGTAGGAATTGCGAGAGCGTTAGCAAATAACCCTTCCGTTCTCCTTTGTGATGAAGCTACCTCTGCCCTAGACCCGAGCACGACGAAATCGATTTTATCTTTGTTAAAAAAGATTAACCAAGAGTTAGGGTTAACAATTGTACTGATTACACACGAGATGGAAGTCGTAAAAGAGATTTGTGACCGAATGGCAGTTATGCAGGACGGGCGAATTGTTGAGGAAGGGCCAGTGTATGACTTGTTCGCAAATCCAATAAACGAACTTACCAAGGAATTCATTAATACCATTCTACAATTTGATTTACCAGAACACTTGCTATCTTCAAGCAAAGGAAAAATTGTAAAGATTCATTTCCGCGGGGCGATTGCTGAAGAATCAGTGATTTCAGATGCACTACAGAAGTACCAAGTGAAGGGCAATATTTTACACGGCAAAATCGAGTACATAAAAGAGACTCCACTTGGAATCTTCATTATGGAACTTACAGGTGACACCGCTGAAGTAGAACATGCGATTCAATATATCACATCTCGCACAGAAAGCTTGGAGGTGATCCGAGATGCCGCTTGATAGCTTGATAGAATTACTACCTGATTTGAACAAAGCCTTTTTTGAAACGATTTATATGGTGGGAATATCGATTGTGGTAGCTATGATTGTCGGATTGCCCGTGGGAGTCCTATTGTTTGTTACCGACCGCGGATTATTTTTAGAGAATTCCCTATTTAATCAGATTGTAGGATTTTTAGTGAACATGATTCGCTCGGTCCCGTTTATCATCTTGCTCATTGCCCTTTTGCCATTGGCAGACTTGATCGCTGGTTCAACAATCGGGCCAACTGCGGCTTCTGTTTCACTCTCAGTAGCTGCGATTCCTTTCTTTGCAAGATTGGTAGAACAGTCACTGCGTGAGATTGATAAAGGAGTGATTGAGGCAGCGGTCGCGGTCGGGGCTTCCCCATGGATGATCATCAAGGAGGTTCTTCTTCCAGAGGCCAAACCAGGGATCATTCAAGGCGTGACCATTACGATTATTAGTTTAGTCGCTTACTCCGCGATGGCTGGAATTGTTGGCGGTGGTGGTGTTGGGGACCTTGCCATCCGGTTCGGGTACTACCGATACGACAACACCGTCATGATCACCACCGTTATCATCCTAATTTGTTTAGTCCAGCTCATCCAATTTTTCGGTGACCGACTAGCAAAAGCAGTAAACAAAAAATAAATCACATGTAACCACTGTCCATCCCAGAAGGACAAAAACGCACCAACTGTCCACGAAGGGTGACAGACACCATAAAACTATTGGAGGAATATTTACGATGAGAAAGTTATTTTTGAGTTTTGTCATTTTGATTGCTATTGCGGCTCTTGCAGCTTGCGGTGGAAGTTCTGAGGAAGCTTCTTCTTCTGAGGAAAGTGCGACTACGAAAAAAGAAGTGAAAATTGGAGCAACGTCTGGTCCATATAGTGACATGGTTTCAAACGCAATTAAGCCTTTATTAGAGGAAAAAGGCTATGAAGTAGAAGTAGTAGAATTCAGTGACTATGTTCAACCAAATCTCGCTCTTTCCAAGGGAGACATTAACGCGAACCTATTCCAGCACAAAATATACATGGAAAACTTCGCAAAAGAAAATAAGATTGAACTAACTGATGTTATTTCCGTACCAACTGCACCAATGGGAATCTACTCTAAGACGTTTACTTCTATAGATGAAATTGCGGAGGGTGCTGATATAGCTATTCCAAATGACCCAACAAACGCAGCACGTGCTTTCTTAATTTTAGAAGATCTTGGGTTAATCACATTAAACGCAGATGCTGACCCATTAACGGTTTCAGAAAAAGACGTAGAAAAGAACGTAAAAAATCTAGTATTCCAACCAATTGAAGCAGCTCAGCTTCCACGTGCGGTTGACAGCGTGGACCTTGCTGCTGTACCAGGGAACTTCGCTTTAGCAGCAAAAATGGACTTATTAGACGCATTACAGCTTGAAAATATGCCAGATCAATACCGTAACCGTGTGGTAGTTGACACAAAAAATATTGACAGCCAATTTGCAAAAGATCTGAAAGAAGTTGTTGAATCAGAAGAATTTGAAACCATCATCGACGAGGACTTCCAAGGCTTTGGTAAACCTGAATGGATGGTAAATCGCTAATTGATAAACTAGTAAAAACAACGCCCTCAGCCGGCGTTGTTTTTACTAGAAAGGAATGAAGACAATGACAAAACTCGAAGTGCGTGGTGCTCCCTCCTATTATGCATGTCATGAGGGTTCGTTAAATGACCTTGAAAATCTACTTCTCTTGAATTCAATTCATCACTGCTTAGTCATTCACGGAGAACAATCTTGGAAAGCAGCAGCATCCTATTTTCCAAATATCTCAAATGTAAAGCTCACCTTTGTTTCCTATCAGGGGGAGTGCTCATTAATTGCAGTACAGAGAATCTCTACGATTGTCAGTGGTACAAATATCGACGCCATCATCGGTATCGGCGGAGGAAAAGTGCTTGATCTGGCAAAGGCAGTGGCAAATGAAACAAACAAAGAAGCCATTCTTATCCCAACTCTTGCCTCCACCTGCGCTGCTTGGACTCCATTAAGCGTGTTTTATACAGAAGAAGGCGAATTCACGCATTACACCATTTTCCCGAAAAGTACACTAATCGTCTTAATAGAACCGCGTATCATTCTTCATTCACCAATTAAATATGTTCGAGCAGGGATTGCAGACACATTGGCCAAATGGTACGAAGCTGATGTGTTAGTACGCGACTTACAAGACCTTCCGTTGCCTGTAAAAATCGCCCATCAAAGTGCGAGGCTTTGCCAGATTGTTTTACTTGAACATAGTCAAACTGCACTGAACGCGATGGAAGCAAACACTTCTTCACCTGCTTTTCTTCAAGTAATTGAAACGATCATTGTAGCTGGTGGAATGGTCGGTGGATTCGGAGACCGGTACGGGAGAATTGCTGCTGCCCACTCGGTTCATAATGGATTAACGGTAGCTCAAGAAACCCATCATCTATTGCACGGTGAAAAAGTAGCGTACGGTATACTTGTTCAGCTAGTGCTCGAGGAGAATTTAGAAGAGGTTGCCTCTCTTCTGCCTTTCTACAAAGCTTTAGAGCTTCCAATACTATTAAGAGATCTAGGGCTGAACCGCGATGATCTCGAAAAACTCAAAACAATCGCCGAGAGAACAGTAGCTTCTGATGAGTCCATTCATTACTTGGAGAAGGACTTTACTTCAGACGATCTATTAACCGCAATTCTATCACTGGAAACCTTTGTTCATCCCCTTGTCTAACAGAACAAGGGGTTTTTTATCCAAACGGAACACTTTTATTCAATGTTCACAAAATGTTACCAACTATTATTATCAATTTTTAGTACCTAGTAATATATATCACATCATTTTCCCATACTACATGCTAGAATCTAATGGAGATTAAAAGAAATGGGTGATAATCATGAATTTTCCTCAGTTAAAAATCGGACATATGCTTCCGAAAGCTCCGATTATTCAAGGTGGCATGGGTGTTGGAATTTCCCTTAGCAAGCTTGCATCTGCTGTTGCAAATGCAGGTGGAATTGGCATAATTTCTGGTACAGGGATTTCCGTTGAAGAAATGAGAAACCATATTCGTCAAGCTAAAGCGCTTGTGAAGAAGGATGCAGGATATATTGGTGTAAATGTATTATTTGCAATGAATGACTTTGCAGAGAAAATGAAGGCGGCTCTTGAAGAAAAGGTCGATTTTATTATTTCAGGGGCTGGGATTTCAAGGGATATGTATGCATGGGGCAAGAAAGCAGGTATTCCGGTTCTTTCAATTGTGTCCTCAGCGAAACTGGCGAAAATGTCTGAGCGCCTCGGTGCAGCGGCAGTTGTTGTTGAAGGACATGAAGCGGGTGGCCATCTTGGGACTGAACGTCCATTATTTGAGATTCTTCCTGAAGTGGTGGAGGCCGTATCGATCCCGGTTATCGCAGCGGGTGGAATTATGACAGGAGCAGACATTGCCAAAGCGTTCAGCATGGGAGCTTCTGGAGTCCAAATGGGAACTCGGTTTGTTGCGAGTGAGGAATGTGATGCACCACTTTCCTTTAAGCAGAAATACGTCGAAGCGACGAAGGAAGATACGCTCCTCGTCAAAACGACAGTCGGACTTCATGGTCGCGCGATTGCGAATCATTTCACAGACTTAATCACTACTTCTGAAAAGCTAAAAATCACGAAATGCCTGGATTGCTTGAAAAATTGTTCGTATCGCTTCTGTACCCTTGATTCTCTATTAAAGTCTATGGCGGGCGATGTTGAAAATGGACTTGTGTTTGCAGGAGCAAGAGTTCATGAAATTAAAGAAATTCTTCCTGTGAAAAAAATCTTTGAAAATCTAACAAACGAATATCGAGTAGCGATTAGTAAATAAATATCGAGAGGGTTAGCTGAAGTGGCTAACCCTCTGAATATTATGACAGAGACTCTAACTTTTTCATGCCTCAGATGTCATAACTTTCACTTTATGACCTCTCTCCTTCCTTTTCCCATGCCTCACACGTCATAATCTTCACTTTATGACCCGAGCCCCCTCCTATTCTATCCCCTTCAAGTCATAACCCACGCTCAACCCAAACAAAAAAATACCCCGACCAAAGTCGAGGCATGCAGTCTTTATTGTTTTAGCTTCACTCGCTGTAACCGTAATGCGTTTAACACAACTGATACAGAACTGAAGGCCATGGCTGCTCCCGCAAGCCACGGAGCTAAGAAGCCCAGTGCGGCAATCGGAATACCTAGTGTATTGTAGGCAAATGCCCAGAATAGATTTTGCTTAATATTTGTGATCGTCTTTTTACTCATATAGATGGCATCTGCAATGCTGTTTAAGTCACCGCGGATAAGCGTAATGTCCGCTGCTTCCATCGCTACATCGGTACCTGTTCCAATCGCCATACCGATATCAGCGATTGCCAAAGCTGGAGCATCGTTGATTCCATCGCCAACCATCGCCACTTTCTTTCCAGTTGCTTGCAGCTTTTTCACTTCATCGGCTTTTCCTTCTGGAAGCACTTCGGCAATGACGCGATCTACTCCTGCTTCTTTTGCGATTGATCGAGCGGTTTGCTCGTTGTCACCAGTAATCATGATCACTTCAAGTCCCATTTCCTTCAAGCGTGCAATGGCTGACCGTGACGTTTCTTTTATCGTATCAGCAACTGCAACGATACCAGCAAAAGTGCTATCAACCGCTACTAGCATCGCTGTTTTCCCTTCTTTTTCAAAAGAGACCATGTGTTCAAGAACCATTTCTTCTACATCAATTTCATACTTCTTCATCAAACGACGAGTCCCGACTAACACATCTTTTTCAGCTACCATAGCCTTAATTCCGAAGCCAGGAATCGCTTCAAACTGAGACACATCGACAAGCGCTGTTCCTTTTTCCTTAATTCCTTCCACAATGGCTTGTGCAAGAGGGTGCTCCGATTGCTTCTCCGCAGAACCGACCAATGTTAAGAATTCTTCTTCACTCATGGAAGTTACTACATCCGTTAATACCGGCTTTCCATTGGTAATCGTACCTGTTTTATCAAGAATAACCGTTTGAATGCGGTGCGTCATTTCTAAGTGCTCGCCGCCTTTAAAAAGAATACCGTATTCTGCTGCACGACCAGATCCTGCCATAATTGAAGTTGGTGTAGCAAGACCAAGCGCACAAGGACAAGCAATCACTAGAACGGCAATTAATTTTTCTAATGCTTCTGGGAAGTCACCAGGTGCGACCCAGAAAAACCATACAAGGAAGGTTACAACGGCAATTCCGACTACGATCGGGACAAAAATACCTGAAATATAATCAGCCAAGCGTTGAATCGGGGCCTTTGATCCTTGTGCTTCCTCTACCACCTTAATGATTTGTGCAAGTGCTGTGTCCTTCCCGACTTTGGTTGCTTGCACCTTTAAAAATCCATTTTTATTAAGTGTTGCTCCAATGACCACATCACCCACTGTTTTATCAACTGGAACACTTTCACCGGTAAGCATGCTCTCATCAAGTGCAGACTGTCCTTCTAAAATGACGCCATCCACAGGAATCTTTTCCCCAGGCTTAACCAACAACACATCGCCAGCAATTACCTGCTCTAACGGGATTTCTACTTCCGCTCCATCCCGAACAACAAGAGCTGTTTTTGCTTGAAGCCCCATGAGCTTTTTAATCGCTTCAGAAGAGCGACCTTTTGCTTTCACTTCAAACAATTTTCCTAATATGATTAAGGTGATTAAAACTGCACTCGTTTCAAAATACAATCCGACACCGTGAGCGTTGTGACCAATGGTTCCAATGGCAATATACACACTATAGAAATAAGCGGCAGATGTTCCGAGCGCAACAAGCACATCCATGTTCGCACTTTTGTTTCGTAGTGCTTTATAGGCACCTACATAAAACTGCTTACCAATGAAAAATTGGACAGGTGTCGCTAACGCCATTTGTACCCATGGATTCATGAACGCTTCGGGAACATATAAAAAGGAACTAAATGAAAAGTGCCCTACCATTGCCCACAAAAGTGGAAGAGATAAGATCAAAGAGAAAATAAACTTTCCTTGCTGCTTCTTAATTTCCTTTAAACGGTGATCGACTGTTTCCTTTTCATTTTGGTCGGATTTCACAGATGCCCCGTATCCAAGCTTTTCTATTTTTTGAATCATATCCGTAACAGATACAGTCGCTGGATTATATTCAACTGATGCTTTTTCTAAAGCGAGATTCACGTTGGCACCGACGACACCGTCCAGTTTGTTTAAACCTTTTTCAATACGTGTGGAACAAGCTGCACACGTCATACCTGTCACATTTAGCTCTGCTTTTTCAGTGATTACATCATACCCGAGGGCACGAATCTTCTCTTGAATGTTAGCTGGTCCTATTACAGCAGCATCAAACTTCACCGTCGCTTTTTCGAGTGCCAAATTTACATTTGCATCCGTGACACCATCCATTTTTTTCAGACCTTTTTCAATGCGAGTAGAACACGCAGCACAAGTCATACCAGTAATTTGAAATTGGCTTTCTAGTACTTTTTCACTCATACGAAAAACTCCTTATACCTATATAGGGTATATTTTTTTGAAAAGAGGACGTGCTATTTCTAGCACGTTGTCTTTTTTACTTTACATCATAACCTTGATCATCAATCGTTTCTTTAATTGAATCTAATGATACTTTGTCAGCATCAAATTCTACAGCAACTGATTTATTTTCTAAGTCAACCTTTACAGCTGCAACCCCTGCTAATTCCCCAACGCTACCTTCTACTGCTTTTACGCAATGTCCGCATGACATACCTTCTACTTGTAGTGTTACTTTTTCCATGATTAACCACTCCTTATTTTTTCATTAATTTTTGAATTGTGACAAGTACTTCATCTAATACTTCTACATCGCCCTCTTGCAGACGATCAACCACACATCCCTTTAAATGGCCTTCTAGCAATATTTTTGCGACACTGTTTAAAGCTGATTGTGTGGCTGAAATTTGTGTAATGACATCGTCGCAGTATGTGTCTTTTTCAATCAGTCCCTTGATTCCACGAATTTGGCCTTCAATGCGGTTTAGTCGTGTGACAAGATTGCTTTTCACTTTATCTGAATGGTGACTTTTCCGATCACTGCTATGGCAGCTTTCCTCTTCATGTAGCAAAGAATCATCTGGATTCATATGACTCCCTCCTTTTATGCTTTTATAATAGCATACCCCTGTATAGTATGTAAATAATAAATAAAAGAAATATATGGATATTTTTCGAACACATTCTCTCTATGAAAAAGGCTCCCCAAAAGGAAGCCCTATGATTCATCTTTCACCCGAAGCAATCGTAGGCTGTTCAGTGTCACAATTAGCGTGGCTCCCATATCTGCAAAGATGGCAATCCATAATGTAAGCCAGCCTGGGACAACTAATAATAACGCTAATAGCTTAATACCAAGTGAGAAAGTGATATTTTGTTTAATAATATTTAATGCTTTTCTACTCAACTTTACAGTGAACGGTAGCTTTCTTAAATCATCAGCCATAAGCGCAATATCCGCTGTTTCAAGGGCAGTATCTGTTCCTGCTCCACCCATTGCAATGCCAACGGAAGAAGCTGCTAAGGCAGGTGCATCATTTACACCATCACCAACCATTGCTACCCGCTGATAAGTAGCGCGTAATTCTTTAATAAAAGAGAGCTTTTCTTGCGGGAGAAGATTCGCTTTGACCTCATTTACTCCTGCCTTCTGTCCAATCGCCTTGGCCGTACCTTCATTGTCTCCTGTAAGCATAATGGTCTTTTGCAGTCCGAGTGAGTGAAGCTGTTGTACCACGTCTTTTGTTTCTTCTCGAATCTCATCGGCCACTGCCACTAATGCTAGGAACTGTTGGGATGAACTAACAGCCATCACCGTTTTTCCTTGTTCCTCAAGGACGGAAATTTTTTCACGATAGACTGTTGCTAAGCCACCCTCCAGCTGTGCATGAATAAAACTTGGACTTCCCACATAATACTTCGTCCCTGCAATTTTCCCTTCGATTCCTTTTCCCGTTACTGAGGTAAAATCCTTCAGTTCTAAATGGTCATAATTCAATGCCCATTGATCTGCCTTTTTTAAAATAGCAGAGGCAAGTGGATGCTGAGAAACCTTCTCTAGTGCTGATATAATGGCAAATGTCTCGTTGGCAGGAATGTTCGGAGCAGTTTCATAGTCGGTGACTACCGGAATGCCTTTAGTTAACGTGCCCGTTTTATCAAACGCAATCGCCTTAATGGCTCCCATTTCCTCTAAATGAATGCCACCTTTGATTAAAACGCCCCTTTTCGCTGCATTTCCAATGGCTGTTACGATAGCAACAGGTGTGGAAATAACGAGAGCACATGGACAACCAACCACTAACACAGCTAAGCCTTGGTATACCCACTCATTCCACTCTAAGCCGAACAGTAATGGTGGGACAACCGCTACTCCAAGGGCAAATAGCATAATAAGCGGTGTGTAATACTTTGCAAAGCGGTCAACAAATGCCTGTGAGGGAGCTCTTTCCGCTTGTGCTTCTTCAACTAAATGGATGATTTTCGCAATCGTGGTATCTTCCACATGCTTTGTTACCTTTACCTCAAGGAAGCCTTCTTCATTTAGGGTTCCTGCGTAAACCTCATCGTTCACTCCCTTTGCAACAGGTACGGACTCCCCAGTAATAGCTGCCTGATTTATGGCTGACATGCCTTTTACGATAATGCCATCCATCGCTAATTTTTGGCCAGGCTTTACAAGTAGAATATCATTGATTTGGATGTCTTCTACTTCAACGATCATCTCTTGAAGTCCACGTCGTATTACGGCTTCTTTCGGAGCGATATCCATAAGTGAGCGAATCGATTGGCGAGCTTTATCCATCGAATACGATTCAAGCACTTCACTAATCGCAAACAAGATAACAACTGTTGCTCCTTCGCCCCATTCACCGATTATCGCAGCTCCAATAACGGCTATGGTCATGAGTGTTTTCATATCGAACTCTAGGCGCAGTAGATTTCTGAATCCTGTGTTAAACAGGCGATAACCTCCTAAAACCATGGAGGAAGCATAAGCTATCATCGATGCTAAGGATTCTTCGCCACGGAGCTCACCAATAATCCATCCTATAATTAAAAGCACAAAGGAACCAAGAACCGTCGCATGCTTTTGTAGAAATGGCTCCTTCACCTCTTGAATACGAGCCTTTTCAGGTTGAACCTTTATACCGTCGAATGCACCGGCTTTTTCAATTTCTTCTATCGTTGCCTCACCAAACACGGTCAGTTTGGCAGCACCAAAGTTTATATTTGCATCAAAAACACCATCCAGGTGCTTTACGTTCGTTTCGAACTTTTTAGCACAACTGGCTCAAGAAAGCCCTTGAACGCGGTACACTTGTTTACTATTCGTCATTGCAATTGAATTATCCACGTAATGCCACCTCCTTTTGATGGGTAAAGGCGATGTTAACGAGTTGTTTAACATGCTCATCGTCTAAGGAATAGTAGACCAGTTTTCCTTCTTTTCGGTATGAGGCAAGACCCAGGTTTCGAAGGAGTCGAAGATGGTGCGAAGCGGTAGCAACGGTGCACCCAACAATATTAGCCACATCGCATACGCAAAGCTCCTCTTCCACACTTAGCGAATATGCAATTTTCACACGCGTGTCATCCGCTAATGCTTTAAAAAGCTTCGAGACTTCCATCGTGTTTTGCATATTAAGCTCATTTTTTACTTTCGTAACCTTCTCCTCATCAAAACAGGTGACCTCACATACATCCTCTTTCGCCATTACACTTCCCCATTTCATTCAAACATTCTTTTGAATATTATAACATATGAAATACTAATGGTAATTGTGACTTAGATAAAAATAATGAAAAAAGAGGACAATTTCGTTGTCCCCCTCACCTATTAATCCGTCGTAGGTTTTTTTCGGAAAAAGATTTCTGGTTCAAAACGGTGTAGAGGATGTGTTCGATTCTGCGCTGGTTCTGCCGAAATCCTAGGAGCCTCCTCCGGCCTTCGCGGATCTTGCGCTGCCCTTGTTAAAGACTCGGTTAATGGACCCCATCTTCTTAACATCATCACAAGAAAAAATATGACGCATCCAGCAATCGTAAAGACGATCGAAGGAGAGGCATTGTTCACACCGCCTACATCTAACAGGCGGCCACCTATTGTTTTTCCTCCCGCTTCCCCTAATCCATACACCACATTTGATAAAGCAAAAAATAAACTGATCAACTCTGGTTTGGATAACTGAGAAATCGTGCTATCTACCGTGGGCAAAACCATCATTTCCCCAATCACAAAGATGGCTCCACTTATGATAAATAGAAAAAATCCGTTTGTGAAAAACAAAGATGATATCCCTGCCGTAATAAACAATACGCCTATTCCTAGTGCGGAGATCGGGTTCATTTTAGTAATGAATCGTTTGGTTATGAAGCCTTGAAGGGTGATAACGATAAAACTGTTGATCGTCCAAATTAAAGAGATATTTTTCGGGTTGTCCAACACGACTGTTGCCCGCAGTGGCAGTGCAAGTGAAAACTGTGCATACAATGCCCAGATCAAAACGGTTACGATACTAAACATGATAAATGGCCGATGCTTTAAAGCTTCCCCATATGCCCCTAATGGCAGTGATGGACAAGGGATGTCGCCGCAATTTTTCGGTAGTAAGAGCCAACTCACTAAAGCCAGTCCAACATAAATAGCAGCTGCGATAAAGAAGATGGTTCTTGAGGCTTCAGCTATAAGAAAAAAAATGATAAGGCCACTGGTACCTGTCCCTACATTGGCCGCAATTCCACGAAGAGAAAAAGCAGTCGTTTGGTTTCCACTTGAAGAAGCAAATGCCGCAATCGCTGCCTTCGTGGAGGGAGCATTCAAACCATTGCCAAGACCCATAATGGCTGCCGAAACCAGAAGAAACAGGTAATCAGTAAATAAGCCAAAGCTCATTACTCCACCTGCTGTAATCAGGGCACCCAAGCCGATGATAAAACGTCGCCCTATTCGGTCCGCAAGAACTCCTCCTGTAATACTTCCAAATTGAAAAGCAATGGCTATCGTTGCTAAGATCGTCCCAATCTGTACCAAGGTTATTTCTGTTTCAGTTGTTAGTATGATAGGAAGCATAGGCATCACAAGATAGGAACCTAGGTGAGCAAGCAATACTCCTAACAGAAGAATTTGCAACGGACGATCTAGTTTTCTATATTCCATTAATCCCACTTTGATTACATCCTCCCAACGTTCAACGTTTCTTTTCCTACTTTTCCCCATTACATACTATTTATGAAAATAGCCTGCTGCCCCTATCGTTAGATGGGAGCAACAGGCTATCAACAATATTAACTTTTTAAGATATCTTCAATTCGTTGTATTTCTTCTGTGGAAAATTCCAAATGATTAAGTGCGGCGACGTTATCCTCAATTTGGCTAACCTTACTCGCACCTATTAATGCGGAGGTTACTCTTCCTCCGCGAAGAACCCAAGCAAGAGCCATTTGAGCAAGGCTTTGTCCTCGTTCAGTAGCAAGGGCATTTAACTTTTGCACTCGACTGATTACTTCCTCGGTCACTTGGTCCGTACCTAATGCCCCCGTCACTTTCACTGCTCTTGAATCACTAGGTAGACCTGTTAGGTACTTATTGGTTAGTAAACCTTGAGCGAGTGGGCAAAAAGCAATCGAGCCCACTCCATTTTCCTGAAGAACATCCTGCAGCCCATTTTCAATCCAACGATTGAGCATCGAATAGCTTGGTTGGTGAATAACTAACGGCGTCCCTAAACGGTTTAATATACTGATTGCCTCTGCTGATTGCTCTGCACTATAATTGGAGATTCCTACATATAGTGCCTTTCCTTGGCGAACCATTAAATCCAATGCGCTCATCGTTTCTTCAAGCGGGGTATCCGGATCAGGTCTGTGTGAGTAGAAAATATCTACATAATCTAGACCCATACGTTTTAAACTTTGATCAAGACTAGCCATTAAGTACTTCTTCGATCCCCAGTTCCCATATGGTCCAGGCCACATATAATAGCCTGCCTTCGAAGAAATTATCATTTCATCCCGGTAAGGGGCAAAATCGGTTCTTAACATCTGTCCAAACATCTCTTCAGCCGAACCTGCCGGTGGTCCATAGTTGTTTGCTAGATCAAAATGTGTAATCCCTAAATCAAATGCTCTTCTTAGCATCGCACGGCCATTTTCAAATGTATCTACTCCACCAAAGTTATGCCATAAACCAAGAGAGATGGCAGGGAGTAATAGACCAGAGTGGCCACTACGATTATATTTCATTAACTCATATCGATCGTCACTTGCTTGATAGACCATATTTTTTCCTCTTTTCTCTATTATTTATAAACCCGGTGCATTCGATTGTGCTGTGGTTTGCAGTCTTCTTTCTTTTCCATAAAGAACGATAAATACACATGCCAAGCCTGCAGATAGAGTATAGACCGTAATCATATGGTCATAATTGATGAACTCAGAAATAAGCCCGAACAACAAATATCCTACTGTAGATCCAATCTGTGTTGTGTTCATGTAAAGAGTCGTTGCTGTACCCGGTGCTTCTGGCATAAAATCCTGAAAATATGAAATAGCAATCCCAGACGTAATGGAAACCTGTGCGGCACTTAAAATCTGCAAAGGATAGATTTGCCAAGGCTCGGTAACAAAATTAAATAAAAGAAAATACGTAAAGGCAGTGACAAATCCAATTTTCACAAGCAATGCAACATCCATTCTTGTGGCTAGTAAACCTAGCCCAATCATCATCGGAACTTCAAAAATCGGTGGCACACTAAAAATTAAACCAACATCCATTTCCGTTCCATGAAGTACCTTCGTAACAAATTGAGGCACATTTAACATATGAATAGAAGTAGCTGTCGATAACAATAGTGCCGCAGCTAGATTGGCAAAAATATGCGGTTTGATGATCGATTTTTTAACCGACAATGCCTCTTGGCTCACAATCTTCTGTTTTGACACTTCCTGTAATAAAAACACAACTGTTAGAAAAGCAAGCAAGTACCCAGCAGCTACGAATAAAAACAACCCTTTGAAGTCAACCAATATTAGGAGCCAGGCCCCTAGAGCAGGTCCCACCGTCCAAGCCAAAGCAAAAAACATTCGAAATATATTCATGATAAAAGGCGTATCTTCCGCTGGGATAGCTGCCTCTTTTAAAGCATCTCTTGCATATGCCCATAATTGTGGAACAGCAGCTGCTGATGCCCCTAATAAAAAGAATGCGGTTACAGACAAAGCAAAATAATTCCGTAAGTAAGCAAATAATATATACCCAATCACCCCAGCGAAGGTAGTGAGGATAAGCAGGTATCTTCTACTAAGCTTTGTATCTGATAACTTTGCCAATGAACTGCTGATGGTAACTCCACCTAATGCCAGCACGGTCATAAAGACACCAAATGCTGCGTTACTCATTCCGACTTCATCAATACCGAAAAGAGATGAATAGGGAATAAAGAAGGAAGTGGAAAAACCAAGGATGGTGTTAATTAAAAAAAGGACTGGTAAGGATGGAATTTTCCAAATAAATAGTACCTTTTCCTTTGTTGCGGTAACTACGTTCTTTTTCATATCATCAATCCTTCTGTTGGACTATGAAGCTATAACTTTTATACAACTACATGTTTCGGTGTTTGATTATTTAATGCTAATAATAAATTATCTGTTGCTAGATGGGCCATTTGAAGTCTCGTTTTTATGCTCGCACTCCCTATATGAGGAAGAGTCACTACATTAGGCAGTGTTAATAACCGATGATTTCGGGGAACGGGTTCTTCCTCAAATACATCCAATCCAGCTGCCCAAATCTGGCCCGACTGCAAAGCATCAAACAAGGCATCCTCATTTACAATTCCACCACGTGCAGTATTGATTAAAATGGCATTGCTTTTCATTAAAGCTAATTCTTTTGCTCCAATCAAATGTTTCGTTTCCGGAGTATAAGGTGTCATAATACAAACAAAATCAGATTCATTTAATAACTGATCCATTTCAACATAGGTGATAGAAAACTTCTTTTCGAGATCCAGCTTCCGAGAACGATTATGATAGAGGATTTTCATGTCAAAGCCCTGGGCTCTTTTTACCAAAGCAGCTCCAATCCTCCCCATACCGATGATTCCTATTGTTGCTCCGTACACATCTTGACCAGTCAATTGCATAGGAGACCATGTTTTCCAGTCCCCATTTCGCAAATAAGAAGATGACTCTATTAATCTACGTGCTGTTGCCATTAATAACGCAAATGTTAAATCGGCAGTTGTTTCTGTTAATACCCCCGGAGTATTAGTAACAGTAATTCCTTTTAACTTTGCTTCTTCAATATCTATATTGTTAAAGCCTACCGCCATATTACTAACTACCTTTAATCTTTTTGCCTTTTCTAATAAAGCTTGATCGATGCTGTCGGTTAACAAACAAAATAACCCATCCACTTCCTGAATTTCTTTTTCTAACACGTCTCTTGGTACAGGAATATCTACTTCCTCCCACATTCGAATCACGCAATACTCTTCTATCCTTTGAATGATTTCATCGGGAATTTTTCTTGTGATATAGACCGTCGGCTTCAAGTGTGGCCTCTCTCCTTTCAGATTCTAATTGAATGCTAACACCTTAGGGCTATCTCCCTTTACTCCCGTTGTGCTTCCTAATCTATATTAAACCATAAGAAAACTCGCTTCACCATTAGGGAAGCGAGTTGATATCTTGTTTTATCAAACCTTTTCAGGTGTGCCCAATTTCGGTTGTTTCGGTGAGCGTTTCACCCAAATCATTGTAGTCATCAATGTGAACAGTAATAATATTAACCCTAATACAAATGGGTAAATGATATTCACATCATAAAGTAGCCCAGCAAGTGTTGGTCCAAGAATATTCCCGATACTCATATACGCGTTGTTCATCCCCATGGCAAAACCTTGTTCACGACCAGCAAGCTTTGAGATTAGGGTGTTTAACACTGGACGTAGAATAGACGTTGCTAAGAAGATGATTAAAGTGATACCAAAGAACAGCACATAGCTTGATGCAAAAATCGATAACAAAAACCCTACTGTGGCAACTCCTAAAAAGATATTTAGGACCTTCTCTTCCCCAAGGTTTACCACCAATCGATCAACAACAAACAATTGAACAATCGTACTGATGATGCCTGTTGCTGTAATCATTAAGGCAATTTCCTGAGGAGACGCACCAAACTCATTATCAACAAACAATCCTAGTACGGATTCATAAGCCATTAATCCAAAGCTCATAACGAGGGTAATCACTAATGGAATAAAATAAGGCATCTTTACTGATCGAACAAGCTTTTTGGCCATCGATTCATCATCATAATGAATGCCTTCAGCTTGTTCCTGTTGACTTTCTTTTAGAACAATAATTGAGAATATAACTGCTACTAGCGAAACAATCGCTGAGATTAGGAACGGTACTTTTAATCCGTATTCCGTTAAAAAACCACCAATCCCTGGTCCAATCACAATTCCAAGTGACATAGCAGCTGAGATCAAACTGTTTCCTTTGGCACGCTGCTCCATCGTTGTAATGTCTGCAACATACGCAAATATGGCAGGTACAAGAAGGGCTGCACCAATTCCACCGATTACCCTTGAAAAATATAACCACCAAATGGTATCAACGGCATAAAAAATAAACATCGATGCTGTTAATCCAACTAGTCCGTAAATAATCATTTTTCTTCGACCGTATTGATCCGTCCATTTTCCGGCAATCGGTGAGAAAATAAGCTGTGCTCCAGCAAAAATCGCTATCATTAGACCGGCTGCTGTTCCTCCCTGTCCAATCGATTGCAAATATGCAGGCAAAATTGGGATAATAATACCGAAGCTCCCAATTGCTATAAACATATTAATCATAAGTACAATTAATTTTTTCCTTTGTTCTGCGCTCACTTGCGCACCTCCATCCCCCTGCGAGAAGTAGGTAAACCATATATCTCGCCTCAAATACACCTAAGTATACCACCAAACATTCTTAAAAATGTACGTTAAAAACCGACTTTACTAAAATTTAACCAAAAAAACCGTAAACATTCGCTGTTTACAGTTTTTTTGACAATATTCATTTAATTCATCTTGTCATCTACTTGTTCTTTCTAATTTTATCGACTTCATCAGCAACGAACTGCACTTGGGTTCCGACGATGACCTGAATACTATTTTGGCCAACAATATTGATTCCCGGAATGCCTGTTGATTTGATTTTCGCTTGGTCAACAGCTCCCATATCCTTTACCTCTATGCGAAGACGAGTGACGCAATTGTCTACAGAAGTAACATTGGCATCTCCCCCTAAACCTTCGTAAATAACAGCGGCCATTTGTGCGAACTTATCACGACCAGTCGCTACGGCCTCTCCTGTTTCCTCTGTTTCTTCTTCACGACCAGGAGTCATTAAATTGAACTTTGTAATTAAGAAGCGGAATAAGAAATAATAAATAGCTGCAAAAACTAATCCTTGCACAAGAAGCATATATGGTTGGTTAGCTAGTGGCAATCTTGAGCTTAATACAAAGTCAACGAAACCAGCACTAAAGCCAAATCCAGCTGTCCAGTGGAAAAACGCTGCCACAGCTAAAGAAATTCCCGTTAACACCGCGTGAACTACATATAACATTGGTGCCACGAACATAAATGCGAATTCTAGCGGTTCTGTTACCCCAGTAAAGAATGAAGCAAATCCTGCTGCAAGCATTAAGGAAGCTACTTGCTTTTTACGAGCGGTTTTCGCTGTATGATACATGGCAAGGGCTGCGGCTGGTAAACCAAACATCATGACTGGGAAGAATCCAGCTTGGTACATACCTGTAGTTCCTTTTGTTCCATTTCCAGACCAGAAGTTACCGATATCGTTAATGCCAGCCACATCAAACCAGAATACAGAGTTGAGTGCGTGGTGTAACCCCGTTGGAATTAACAAACGGTTAAAGAAGCCATACAATCCTGCTCCGATAAAATCAAGCTTACTGAATGCTGTCCCAAATGAAACCAACCCAGTGAATATAACTGGCCATGCAAAGAAAAGAACTAATGATACCACTAACATTGACACAGCCGTCATAATTGGTACGAGACGTTTTCCACTAAAAAAGGCAAGGGCATCTGGCAGCTTTACATGACTAAAACGATTGTAAGCAAACGCTGCGACTAACCCAGATAAAATACCAATAAATTGATTCCCAATCTTTCCAAACGCGGCATTTACGTCTGCTGGATCAATCCCTTGAAGCATCGCCACAGCGTTCGTTGAAAGCAAGGTTGTAACAACCAAATACGCCACGAGACCACTTAGGGCAGCAGATCCATCTTTATCCTTAGACATTCCTAGGGCAACCCCAACAGCAAAGAGAATGGCCATATTATCAATGATGGATCCTCCTGCTTTAATCAGGAACGCAGCGACTGGACTACCTGCTCCCCACCCAGATGGGTCTATCCAATAACCAATCCCCATCAGAATGGCTGCGGCTGGTAAAACGGCCACAGGAAGCATAAGTGAACGACCAATTTTTTGTAAATACTTCATCACCATTTTGTTTCCCTCCTCTTTCTCCTCAATAAAAGTTATTTATATAAATTTCTTACTAACATAGGGATTCTTTCTTTGTAGCGATCAATTAATTGTTGATTATGCGAACCAGCATCGTTTGCATTATTGCTTAAAAACACGGGGGGCTCTTTTCCCTCTTCAAGCATCCGCTGAACGGTTTCAGCCATGATCGCATTCACGATCGTCATACCGATAATGGAAGAACCAGAGCTAAACCCACTTGCACTCTTTGGATGTTGTAGAAGGGTATCGCCAATTTCTATGTGATTATCAATGGTCAAATCAGCCATCTCAAACAAATACTTTCCACTTTCATGCCTAGAAGCTTGTGTGGCTGCATAACGAGGGGAAGTAATCGCAATGACATACGCACCTCTCTCCCTCGCAATTTCAGCCACTTCAATCGGAACGGGATTTCTTCCAGAAGTAGAAGCCACGATAACGATATCACCTGCTAGAATATTGCTAGAAGTTAGATGTTTTTTTGCTAGACCACTCTTTTTTTCTAGATTAGATGATTCAACCGCTCCTTTATGCAACATCAAATCTTCTATGAGAATCGGGCTAATCGGAGCGAGTCCACCTGCGCGGTAAAAGAGTTCCTCTGCGAGCATATGGGAGTGTCCAGAGCCAAACACATGGATGATGCCATCATTTTGGATACATCGAGCAATCTCATGAGCCGCTTCTTTCATTTTTCCCTGTTCCTCATTTTCAACCTCATCGAGTACGTCTCTCAGTTTTTGAAAATACTCTTTCATCATGTTCTCCCACCTCCCCTTCTATCTCTTCATGTCGATCATAAACTTGTAGCGATCTGCTCGGTAAGAGGACTTCACCACTTCAATTGGGGTTTCATCTTCAAGATATGTGTTTCTCTGAATCAGCATGATTGGTGCACCCTCTTTGATGCTTAAATACTCTGATTCAATTTGATTCGCCACCGACGATTCAATAATTTGTCTTGCATGATCAATTTTAAAGCCTAACGTACCCTCGATATACTCATACAACGAACGATTCACAATCTCTTTTGTCAGGCCCTTTACCTTTTCTGCGGATATATAGGTAGTTTCAAGCGCCATTGGCACCTGGTCAGCGAGACGAATTCGTTTGATTTCGTATACAGGACTACTTTCCTCAATAGATAGATATTTTGCGATACGAACAGGTGCTGGAATGACCTCGAAGTTTATCAGCTGGCTTCCCGGCTCCAAGCCTCTGGCTCTCATATCTTCAGTAAAGCTTGTTAGCCCATGCAGTCCTTGCTCTACCTTTCTTTCTGCTACAAAGGTACCTTTCCCTTGGAGTCGATATAAGTACCCGTCATTCACTAGCTTTGTGAATGCTTGGCGAACCGTCATTCGACTAATTTGGTAAGTTTCCGCATATTCCCGTTCCGGTGGAAGGGCATCTCCAGCCTTCAAATCCCCTTTTTCAATTTGGTCCTTTATCAGCTCCTCCAACTGATAATAGATGGGAATAGGCGAGTTTTTATTAATCATACGTAACTTCCTTTATCTTTAAATTTCCAATCGCAGCTTCATCTGCAATGATAGTGACAGAAGGATGTTGCTTTAAGATGGAAGCCGGAAACTGCTCGGTCAAATCTCCCGTTAATAGTTTGGCTAGCGCATCATGCTTATGCTCACCTGATATTATTAAGAGAATTTCCTTGCTCTTCATAATCGAAGCAATCCCCATGGTGACGGCCTTTTTCGGCACGTCCTCCATTGTCTCAAAATAGATGGAGTTTGCTTCTCTAGTTGACTCAGCTAATTCCACCACATGCGTATACGATTCAAAAGAAGCACCCGGTTCATTAAACCCAATATGACCGTTAGACCCAATTCCCAATAACTGAAGATCGATTCCGCCTTTTGCTAGAATTTGCTCATCGTAATTTTGACACTCTTGCTTTAAATCTTCCGCTGTTCCATTTGGCACAAAGGTATTCTTCAGATTAATATCAATATGATTAAAAAAATGATCATTCATATAGTAACGGTAGCTATTCGGATTCTGTCCTGTTAACCCAATATATTCGTCCAAGTTAAAGCTCACAACTTGTTTGTAAGATGTTTTTCCACGCTTATAATCCTCAATCAGCTTTTCATACGTCCCTAGAGGTGTTCCCCCTGTTGCTAAACCAAGCGTAATGTTTGGATTAGCTCGGACCTTATCACTGATATAACTTGCTGCCAGTTCACACATATGCTCATAGTTTTTTACTTCAATTAGTTTCATCATCTATTCCTTTCTCTGAAATGCAATCGCTCCACGACAAACTGTCATTTTCACATCAAGATCTCCATCTAAAATGACAAAGTCAGCATCCTTTCCAACGGTAATGCTTCCTTTTCTGTCGTAGACGTTTAATTGCTTTGCAGGGTTAATCGATGCCATATGCACAACATCCTCAAGCGTACAATTCGTGTATGTGATCATATTTTTCACAGCACGTTGGGTTTCTAATATACTGCCTGCAAGTGTTCCATCTGAAAGCGTCGCCATTTCATCGTTCACATACACATCTTGACCACCAAGTTCATACACTCCATTTTTCAGGCATTTGGCTCTCATAGAGTCTGTGATTAAGATCAGACCATGCTTCTTCTTTTGCTGAAAAGCAAATCGAACCATTTCTGGATGAACATGAATACCATCGACAATCAACTCGGCCTTTAACTCTTCTATTAAAAGTGCTGCTCCAGCTACACCAGGCTCCCGATGATGCAACCCTCTCATTTGATTAAACAGATGGGTAACATGAGTAGAACCTGCTTCTACTGCTTGCTTTACTTCTTCGTAGGTTGCATCTGAATGACCAATGGAGGCAATAATATGGTGGTCACTTAAATATTTGATAAGCTCCAATCCACCAGGAAGCTCGGAAGCAAGTGTAACCAGTTTGATCGTATCTTTTGAAAGGGCTTGCCATTTTTTAAACAGCTTTATATTTGGATGCAGCATATGTTCCACAGGCTGCGCACCAGCTTTGTCAGGATTCACAAATGGTCCTTCGAGATGGATACCTAGAATTTCTGCTTGTGGTGTTACTTGATTGTTTCTGATATATGCACCAGCGGCTTCTAAGGCATTTTCAATTTTTTCATGAGACTGTGTCATGGTTGTGGCCAAGAAGCTTGTTGTTCCTTCACGTGGAAGAGAAGTTGCCATCGTATATAAGGCATCCTCAGTAGCATCCATGACATCTGCACCATTGGCTCCGTGAATATGCACATCGATAAAGCCAGGGAGAAGATTAAAATGAGGAGGAAGTTCTATCACTTCGAATCCACTTTCGTCAGGTAGCATCTCGAGTGATCCTACTTCAACTATTTTTTGATTACTAGTCTTAATATAACCGCTTTCAATAATGCCCTGCTCTGAAAACACTCTCATCCCTTTTAATAAAAGGGGTGAATGAGAAGAAATCATCCTCTCTACCTTCTTTCTTTTGTGACCTTTTTGCATGTTCATCATACCACTCTATACATATAGTTGTCTAGACCAATTTTTATACCAAAATAAAAACAGCTGCCGATTGCTCAGCAGCTCTATTTTTATACGCGATGACTCATCGGCAGTGAAAATAAGTAAATATTGATGATACCTATTATGAGCATTAATCCATAGTAAGGCATCATAGCTTTAAAACTTGCCTTTTTCCCCATCTTGTATGCCGTATAAGAAGAACCTAAAAATCCTATTGTAATGATGAGATATTGAAGCATTTGTACCGTTGATGTTGAGGCCAAACTTAAGTCCCCACTTGTAACCTCTTTCCCCATAAAGGCAAGTGAATTAAACCAGATTGCTTTTCCTTCTGTGATGATATGGAACAGATTATGTCCAAGATGCCCGGCAAGATCAAGCGGAATAAAGGCATATCCAAAAAGAATAAAGTTTTTCTTGATCGTATTAGGCATACCTAATAAGGTTGCCAGTTTGGCTGCACCTAATAATAGTAAAATTGGAAGCGCCATGGAGATGATAAAGGCAATCGTAAAATTGACAACATAATTAGAAGTACCCGTTACAATAGATATTGTTTCGAGAATTTGTCCCCATATTTCAAGCATCGTGATGTTTTGTACAAACACAATTCCCATGATCACAGCTGCCAGTGAGGCATGCTCAAGCTTGGGATTTTTGAGACTCCAAAGCTCTTTTGTTGGAACACGTACATGTAACTTGATTGAATCATTCGGGCAATTTTTCACACAGTTTCCGCAAATATTACATTCCGCACTCGAATCCATGGTTCGAACGAACTGAAACATCGGACACCCTTCCGCTTGTTCACTCCCCTTAAAGCAGCTTTGTGTCTTGCACGTTCTGCAAATATCGGCTGTTCCTCTTAGTTCTAACGCTCCTGATCGAGAGTAATTCCCTGCTAATCCTCCTAAAAAGCAAAGCGTTTTACAAAACGTTCTTCTTTCATAAAAGACGGATGTGGCAACCACCATTGTGACAAGTAAAAGCAGCAAATACCCTGATCCACGAGGTGACTCCACAATTCCCCATACATGATCGCTATACGTAATGGCAATGAAGAATAAGTCGATTAGCCATATTCCATACTTTCTTAAAAACTTTGGCATGGGCCTCTCACTACCTACCATTTTCCGAATGATATCACTCAATTTTCCGAATGGACAGATAGCGCACCAAAAACGGCCCATGGCTATAAATAAGATCGGAATAATCGGCCACCATAACACCCACGTCATCGTTGTTCCAAAGTTACGATGTGGATTCACCGTACCTGCTACTAACTCTACCACGATAACAGAGAAGAAAACTAACACCACCCATTGAAAAATACCTGGATACCATTTGCTTTTAATAAACTTCTTTATTATCGGAATCGACAATAAATCGATAGAAGATTTCTTATTTGTTAAAGCCATGATTGTTTCCTCTCTTTCTAACTTTGTTCCAAATACCAATTAGAAGGAATCCGGCATTTATTGATGCAAAACTCGATAATACGATGTAGTTAGGTCCTGTCTCTTCTCCGGTGAACGTACCATGTGCACCCTCTTCATTATGGGAGCTGGAGTCATCATGGCCACCTTCATCAACGGTGGTTTCAGAATGATTTTCGCTGCCATGATTGGATGTGGCATCTGTGTCATGAGAGTCGTGTGAACTGGAACCCTCAGTCTCATGTGTACTTCCTTCTATCTCGTGAGAATCGTGTGAGTCCGTGACTTCCTCTTCGGTGTCTGAATGATCATGCTCGTTAGTAGAGATGTCCTTTAAGTAGTTTTCTGTCTCTTGTTCCTCCCCTTCATGTGCAAGTGCTGCTGAATGGTTTGTGAAAAATAGGAACAGTATGGCAAAAAGAGCGGATTTCCATTTTTTCATATAGAATTTTACCTCCGAAAGTATTGAATAATATCTTAGATAAAATGTAATCGGAGGATATGCAGAATTTATGTAGATTGTTTGTAGAATTTGAGAACAGTAGATGTGGTATATCACTCTCGATTCGACATACATTTAGATACTCCTTGACAATACTGCACATAAGAAAAAGAGCCCTAACATAGTAGGAGCTCCTAGAAATTGAATTATATTTTTTCATAGATGAGAGTAGAGTAGCGCGTGCAAATTTGAATGAGTGGTCCAATCATCAACATAATAATCACAGTTCCTAAACCAATCGGTCCGCCAACAATCCACGCAAAAGCTAAGCCAATCCCCTCTAAAATGGTCCGAGATACATTTAATGTAATATGAAATCGCTCACTTATAATAAGCATCGTACCATCATACGGCATGGTTGGAAATTTAGAGGTTAAATAGATTCCGATTCCAATACCCGTAAGAACGATTCCAGCTAGGAAGGCTCCCCATTGCATTGTCCATACAGCCTCTGTGAGTTGTACATTCTTCAAGGTAACACCCATTTGAAAATCAATAATTACTCCCCATAAAAGTACCGTAATTACTGATTCAAACTGAATTCGTTTCTTTGATAAGATGGAATTAAACACTAAATAAAATGCCTGGATGAGCATAACCCAAATTCCAACGGTGAGGCCTAATTTAGCGACAATTCCCACAAAAAATGCATCCCAAGGTCCTGCTCCTACACCGGAATTAATAATTAAGCCTACTCCTAAACACGCAATCACTAACCCAATAAAAAAGAAGGATGTTTTCTTTAACATCACTAGTTCCTCCATAACCTGCTCTCAACCGTCATTATCCGGTGTAGAAAGAGGTAAATTAATTTTTTCCATAGAAAAAGCTCTGGAACGATATGCCCCAGAGCATTTCATATCGTGCTTTTATGCTTCAACTTTCGTGAAGAATTGTGGTAAATGCTCTTTGTGAGCTTCTAACATTTCATCAACGATTTGCTTAGCAAGCTTATCAGATTGCACAAGCGGGTTAATCGTTAATGCAAGAACGGCTTTCTTGTAGTCTCCTGTTACAGCTGCTTCTGCTGCCACTCTTTCGAAAGACTTGATTTGTTGTACAAGTCCTCTTACTGCTACTGGAAGATCTCCTACAGCGATTGGCTTAGGACCCTCTTTTGTAATGATACAGTTTACTTCTACAGCTGAGTCATCTTCAATGCTAGCGATCGCTCCGTTGTTACGAGTGTTTACTGGTTGGATATCACGCTTGTCATTGTAGATTGAGTTGATTAAGTTACATGCAGCGTCACTGTAGTATGCTCCGCCACGCTTTTCTAATTGTGGTGGCTTGATGTCTAGGTTTGGATCTTTGTATAGTTCGAATAGATCTTTTTCAAGAGCTTGAACTACTTCTGCACGTGTACCTTCTGCTGCTGCTTTTTCATGTTCTTCTTCAAGCATTTCACCTGTTTTGTAGTAATAACGGTGGTATCCACATGGAATAACCCCTACACCTTTGATGAAGTCAGGCTCCCATGATAGACCTGAAATATTCTTCATAGTCATTGCATTTTCTGGATCAGCCATTGCTTCAATTACTTGATCCATTACACTTACACCGTCAAGGTATACATTTAATCCGTATACCATGTGGTTTAGACCAGCGAAGTCCACATGTACGCGCTCAGGCTCAACTTTCAATGCCTTTGCAATTCCCATTCTCATACCGATTGGAACATTACACAGACCCACTACTTTTTTAATATTGCTGTGGCGTAGTACAGCCTCTGTTACCATACCAGCTGGATTTGTGAAGTTGATTAACCATGCGTTCGGGCAAAGCTCTTCAATATCCTTACAAATATCAAGGATGATAGGAATCGTACGAAGACCTTTGAAAAGTCCACCAGGACCGTTAGTTTCTTGACCAATTACGTTATATTTTAAAGGAATTCTTTCATCTTTCGCACGAGCGTCAAGTAGACCTACACGGAATTGAGTTGTGACGAAATCGGCACCTTTTAACGCTTCTCTTCTATCTAGAGTTAGATGAATTTCCATTGGAACACCTGCTTTAGCAACCATACGCTTAGCAAGATTTCCTACGATTTCTAACTTTTCTTTCCCTGCTTCTATATCAACTAACCAAAGTTCTCTTACTGGTAGCTCATCGTATCTTTTAATAAATCCTTCGATTAATTCTGGAGTATAACTTGAACCTCCGCCAATTGTGACGATCTTAATACCTTTACTCATTGTTCATCCTCCTAATTAAGTACTGTTTTACTAATACCTATTTTAGAGGGGAATTGAACTTTTGAATATAGTTTTGGAAGCGTTTGATTTGTTTCACACGAAAAGGCATTTGTTCCATAAAAATAACACTGTGTTTCTCTGTTAGTGTATAATATTAAAAGTGAAGAAAAGCGGGAATATGTAAGGGAGAGAAGGCTTTGTTTACGAATGAGGTAATTGCAACATTCAACGAACTAGAGATGCTACTTTACAACTACATAACACAAAATAAAGAGAAAGTGGTCTACATGCGAATCCGCGATCTAGCAGATGAAACCCATGTATCCACCTCAACGATCATGCGTTTTTGCAGGAAATTAAATTGCGAAGGGTTTTCCGAGTTTAAAGTAAAACTAAAGCTATTAATTGATGAAAAAAACGAGCCAAGCATAAAAAGTAGCCAACATGTGTTAGCAGAGTTTTTTGAACGAACGCAAAATGAAAAATTCACTTCGAAATTAGAGGAAGCAGCAGAGGTAATTGCCAAAGCAGATAGCGTAATTTTTATCGGGATTGGTAGTTCTGGAATTCTTGCCGAGTACGGAGCAAGATATTTTTCAAGCTTAGGGAAGTTCTCCATGTATATTAAAGATCCATTTATGCCGATTCACGCAAACTTGAATAATAGTATCACCATTGCCCTTTCTGTTTCAGGTGAAGGAAACTACACCATCTCTCATATCCACCAGTTAAAAGGAAAAGGCAGCAAAATTATAAGCATTACCAACAATCGTCAATCCACAATCGCCAAATTAGCTGATGTGAATATTTCTTATTACGTCTCTGAAGAATTTGTAGAACACTCTAATGTAACAACACAAATTCCCGTAATATATATATTAGAAGAAACTGCTCGACTCGTATATGAGTTGGGTAGGAAGAAAAACTACGAGGAAACCCCTCCTATGTAATAGATTTTCACAAAATAGCTCCAAGCAATAAGCTTGGAGCACTTTTTTATATTATTTCTATATTTTATTACTACGAACAACTATGTTTAAAGTTCCTTATTTCATTCATAGAATACTTTGCAAAAAAACCGTAGATATTTCTCTACAGTTCTTATCATTTCATTATAACTAATTAAAAGCTAGAAGAAGTTAGGTCCAAAAATTCGTAATTGTGAAGCTCCCCTTTTATGAACCTGTTCACGAGAACTTGAATCATCATTTATGGTTTTTCTCATCTTACTATTACCACCAGTAAGTTCCTCCATTTTTTTTACTGCTGTTTCAAATTCTGATTGGGACAGCTGTTTTGTTGCAAGAAGAGAACATAACACGGCGTACGCAATAGGTCTTGTGTCTACATCAATATTCACTTGTACATCGACATCTGAATTACCACTATGTCCAATGCTTGCTTGATTACTATCTAATTTTGAACTCCCCTTATTACGAAACTGGTAGACATTCCTCTTGCTATTCCCTTCTGGATTTTCAATCATTGTCTACCCTCCTTTGTAAAATAGACAAGATTGGAATATCCAATCTTGTCGTATTCTACAATTAATCTTGTTCAACATCCTGCTCAACATCTTGGTTGTTGTCTTGATCCTGTTCTGAATCTGCATTCGCTCTAGAACGTGAGCGAACACGCGCATTAGAATCAGAGTCAACGTCAATGTCCAGATCGATTCTTGCATTTCCTGAATTAATAATTTTAGCAACGTTCGTATTCTTATCAACATTTTTTACATCATTTTCGTTTTGCACATCTGTTCTTAATTCATTATCATTTTCAAAATCAAACTCTACATTTGAATCAGATCTGCTATCGCTGTCGGAACGACTTCTACTGTTACTATTCACCGCCCTGTTTTCTTCATTGTTACTACCACGTCTTGGAAACCAAATATTGCCCATTCCATATTCCCCCTAATAATTTTCTCAAGATTAATATATTATTTAATCTTAAAGATGCATGGACAAGCACCCTAGGACAAGCGTGGAAAGTATTATATATTTAACAAAAAAGGCTTTTTAAAATATTTGTTATAAAAAAAGAGTATCCCTTTTTCGAGATACTCCTTCAAACTGCTAGCCTCACTAATGAGCTTCTTTTTCAAAAACTAAAGAAGTAAGCTTCCGCAAAAAATATAAAAAAAAGAGAGCAATCATGTTGACTACTCTCTTTTATCAGGTGCCTGGCGACGTCCTACTCTCACAGAGGGAAACCCTCAACTACCATTGGCGCTGAAAAGCTTAACTTCCGTGTTCGGTATGGGAACGGGTGTGACCTTTTCGCTATCGCCACCAGACTATTTAATTGAAGGTTGTTCCTTCAAAACTAGATAAAGAGTTAAAGTCAGAAGAATGAGTATCATTTTGCATAAACGAGCTCCGGCGGCTAGTCCCTCGGGGTCATAAGCTAAAGCCTTCCAGAGGTCAGGACCTCTTACAGTCTTCGTCTTATGCCTGTCGGGACTAACCAAGCCGCCTACGCATCTTTGGTTAAGTCCTCGATCGATTAGTATCAGTCAGCTCCACACGTCACCGCGCTTCCACCTCTGACCTATCAACCTGATCATCTTTCAGGGATCTTACTAGCTTGCGCTATGGGAAATCTCATCTTGAGGGGGGCTTCATGCTTAGATGCTTTCAGCACTTATCCCTTCCGCACATAGCTACCCAGCGATGCCTTTGGCAAGACAACT